>CAYLVM010000043.1:0-17776 GCA_964387145.1 uncultured Acidimicrobiaceae bacterium | reverse complement strand
GCTCGAGATGTACGACCACGCCGGTGTCCTCTTGTCCGCCTCACCAGCGAGCGCCTACCGCCGGAAGAGTATTGTAATCGAACATACGTTCGATAGCAAGACGGTACTTGGTATCGGGTATCTGGTATCAAGAGGATCAGCGGATAGGTGAATACGGTCGCGGAGTCGACAGTTCACAGCTCACAGTTCACAGTCGCAAAACCGGGGCCATCTCTGGATACTTGCGCTTTGTCTGTAGGCGGTGAACGGCAAACGACCACTCCCTATCCGCGCGTCCTCCAAGTACCTCCGCCAATATCTGTTGCCCGGTCTGCGTCGTCTATCCTGTAGGTAGCTCTCCAACGTCGAAAGGAGCATGGCACGTGTCAGTTGCCAAGGTGATCGAGATCACATCTACTTCCCCCGGATCCTTCGAGGATGCCATCCGCAAGGGCATCGCGAAGGCCCAGCAATCGATCGATGGCATCCGGGGTGCATGGATATCCGAGCACAAGGTCGAACTTGCAGAGGACGGCACGATCAGATACTTCCGTGTCGACATGAAACTGACGTTCGTTCTCGAGTAGGACAACACCAACTGCATCATCGATGAGGCCCCGGTTACCACCGGGGCCTCTCTGGTCTATCGGTCCTGGATCGGGGTCCGTGTCCGGGACTCCCCTACCCATGCACGACGTGGTGGTTGACCGTAGTTTCCCGGTGTCGACTCGTACCCGGCGATACTTGTGCCGGGTACGTACACCCCTTGCTCAATCGCGCTACTGCGGTGCACACTCCGCGTCTCGTTACTCTCCAGAATCCCGAGCGCCCTTTCGTGCGTGGTCCGCCCACCCGATAGAGTACGATCGTGACACGAGCCGCCACCGAGATCGACGCCGCACGCATAGCACTGGACCACTTCGGCATCGAGGGCAGGCCATCTCGCCTCCCGGGCTATGAGGACGTGAACACCCGGATCACCGTGACATCTGGCGATTCGTTCGTGCTCAGGGTCTCGCCACGCGGATCCGACATGTTAACTGTGCGCCTCATCGAAGATGCCATGGCGACCGTTGCGGGCGCGTCGTTCGCAACCCCCAGGGCGTTGCCCACGAAGGATGGCGAACCATACGCCTCGCTTCCAGATGGTTCTGTCGCACGACTCCACACGTGGGTCGGCGGCGACACCTACGCGGACCGTGGCCATCCGGCCGGCGCAGCACACTCCATCGGGCGAACGGCGGGTGAGATGGTCGAACGCCTGGCATCACTGGACATGGATATCGCAAGGTCGGACAGGCAATGGGATCTCCAACACGGCCTCGACACGGTCGTGGCGCTGTCCGACCACGTCGAGGACCCGGCACAGCAGGCGGTACTCTCTGCGGCCGTCGGCCGAATAGCCGCCAGGTCCTCCGATGCTCTCCCACAACAGGTCATCCACGGCGATCTCAACTCCGGGAACCTGCTCCTTCGGGACGACACGGTGATCGGTGTCATCGATTTCGGGGATGCACGAAAGACGATCCGCATCGCTGAACTGGCGATCGCCTGTGCCTACGCCATGCTGGACCAGGATGATCCGGTGACCTTGGCAACACAGTTGTGCAATGGCTACCGGGACTTCTGTGAGCCGTCGCCAGACGAGGCGGCCGCTCTCTTCGACCTGATACTCACCCGTCTTGCGACATCGGTGTCCATCGCTGCATCGATTCCCGTGGCCAATCCGCACCATCACGACACGGCAGCCACCACGTGGGACCTCCTCGGAAGGCTCACGTCCGGCGACATGGATGCGATGTCCGAGGAACTGAGACGGGCGGCCCGCGGGGAGGAGCAACCTCCCGCCGACCTGTCACTCATCGATGACCGGTCGGTGCTGGGACCGTCACTCAGCCTCAGCTATGCCGAACCTCTCCACATCGTGAGAGGAGCAGAGCAATACCTCTACGACGAACGTGGCAGGAGATATCTCGACTGCGTCAACAACGTCGCTCACGTCGGCCACAGCGAACCCCGCGTGGTCGAAGCTGCATCGAAACAGATGGCCGTTCTCAACACGAACACCCGTTATCTCCATGAGAACGTGCTCCGCTACTCACAGCGCCTCGTCGCAACCATGCCCGAGCACATCGACACCGTGTTCGTCGTCAACTCGGGCTCCGAGGCGAACGAGCTGGCGATTCGCCTCGCCAGAACCGCGACGGGACGCAGGGATCTCGTGTGTCTCGACCACGGTTACCACGGGAACACGACGACGCTCATCGATGTGAGCCCCTACAAGTTCAACGGGCCTGGCGGCAGCGGGCGCCAACCCGGGATCCATGTGCTCCCGTCGCCTGATGGCTATCGCATACCGCGCTACAGCGGCCCAAACGCCGGCACGAACTATCGAGACGATGCAAGGCAGGCCATCGATGGGACAGAGCCTGCAGCCCTTATCGCTGAAGCGCTTCCCGGTTGCGGCGGCCAGGTGGTGCCGGCACCCGGAGTACTTGCTGGGATGTACGAGGCGGTCCACGAGCGTGGTGCTGTGGTGATCGCCGACGAGGTCCAGACCGGAATGGGTCGCGTCGGTAGCCGCTTTTGGGCGTTCCAGCTTCACGATGTCTCGCCGGACATCGTGACGATCGGGAAACCGGCCGGCAACGGTCATCCACTGGCGGCCGTGGCGACCACATCGGAGATAGCGCGAGCATTCGACAACGGCGTGGAGTACTTCAACACGTTCGGAGGGAACCCGGTGTCGTCCGCCGTGGGGAACGCTGTTCTCGACGTCATCCATGACGACAGACTCCAGGAGAATGCACGCATCGTCGGGTCCACCCTGCTCGCCGGACTCGGGGGCCTCGCAGCCCGCCATTCAGCTATCGGAGATGTCCGTGGCGCCGGATTGTTCATCGGGCTCGAACTCGTTGCGGACCGTCACACGAAACAACCCGCCGACGAACTCGCATCCCAGGTGGTCGAACATGCCAAGTCCGCGGGAGTGCTCCTGAGCATCGACGGGCCCCATCACAATGTCATCAAGATCAAGCCGCCGCTCGTATTCACGCTCGCCGACAGCGACCGAGTGGTGGAGGTCATCGACGAGGCGCTACGCCTCTCTGCGTCGGGGCCGTAGGCGTTCCCAACGCAGAGAGGCCCCGGATCACTCCGGGGCCTCTCATGGTGTCCAGACAGTGGCTGTCCGGCATGTGCCTCGCTACTCCTTGGACTCGAACTCGTCCTCGAAGGACACGACCTTGCGGCCTGGTTTGTCGGCAGGCTTGGAATCCCGATCACGATCACGGTTCCGATCGCGGTCGCGGTTACGACCGCCACCGCGGTTTCCGCCGTCACCACCACGGTTGCCACCATCGCCACGGTCGTTACGCCGCTCAGGGCGGTCATCGCTCTTGCGCTCCTCACGAGGAGCATCCGAGCCACCACCAGACGAGGCGCCGTCCATGTCGAGGCTGACCTTGCCACGATCGTCGATCTCACGAACGACGACCTTCACCTTGTCACCGAGCGACAGAACGTCTTCGACCCTGTCGATGCGCTTGCCGCCGCCGATCTTGGAGATGTGCAGCAGGCCGTCACGACCCGGAAGGATGTTGACGAACGCACCGAACTTGGTGATGTTCACGACCTCTCCGTCGTAGACCTCACCGACCTTGGCTTCCGGCGGGAACCCGATGGCGAGGATGCGTTCCTTCGCCAGGTTCATCGATGCCGTGTCGGGTGCTCCGACTCGGACCGTGCCGTCGTCATCGATCTCGATGCTCGCACCGGTCTCTTCTTCGAGCTCACGGATGGTCTTGCCCTTCGGGCCGATGACCTCGCCGATCTTGTCCTTGGGGACCATGACAGCTTCGATCTTCGGAGCGGTCGCAGCGAGTTCGTCGCGCGGGCCCGGGAGCGTTGCGGCCATTGTCTCGAGGATGAAGAGTCGAGCTTCACGTGCCTGGTCCATCGCTGCGATCAGCACGTCGGCAGGAAGACCTTCGATCTTCGTGTCGAGCTGGAGTGCGGTGATCATGTCGGCGGTACCAGCAACCTTGAAGTCCATGTCACCGAGGTGATCTTCGACTCCGAGGATGTCGGTGAGCGTTGCGAACTTGTCATCGTGGGCGATCAGGCCCATGGCGATACCCGCAACAGGTGCGTGGATCGGAACGCCTGCATCCATGAGGGACAGGGATGAACCGCACACGGACGCCATCGAAGACGAACCGTTGGACATCAACACCTCAGAGACGAGGCGGTATGCGTACGGGAAGTCCTCCGCGGGTGGGATGACCGGGAGCAGCGCCTTTTCGGCGAGCGCCCCGTGGCCGATCTCACGGCGCTTCGGGCCACGCATGAAGCCGGCTTCGCCGGTCGCATACGGTGGCATGTTGTAATGGTGCATGTACCGCTTCGACTCCTCAGGGGAGATCGTGTCGAGCATCTGCTCCATCTTGAGCATTCCGAGCGTCGTGATGTTGAGAACCTGGGTCTCGCCACGCTGGAAGAGTCCGGAACCGTGGGAACCGGGGACGACACCGACCTCAGCTGTGAGCTGGCGGATGTCCTTGAGTCCACGGCCGTCGATACGGACGCCCTCGTTGACGACACGGCTACGCATGACGTTCTTCTGGACCTTCGAGAACGCTGCCTTGGCCTGCTTCAGGCTGTCAGCATCATCCTCGTCGAGACCGAGAGCTTCGATGACCTCGTCACGGACCGCCTTCTCGGCGTTCTGACGCTCGTGCTTCTTGACGATGAGTCCGAGGCCTTCGAGCTTCGGCTTTGCGAGCTCTTCGACCCGTGCGTACATCTCATCGCTGTATTCAGTGGTGAGAATCCACTCGACAGGCTCCGGCTCGCCAACCTGCTCGAGAAGTTCGAGCTGGAGGTCGATGAGCACAGCAATGTGCTCCTTGGCGATCTCGAGGCCGGCGGCCACGGTCGCTTCGTCGGAACCCTGAGCACCGTCACGGACCATGCGGAAGCCGTCCTCGGATGCACCGGCTTCGACCATGGCGATATCGATACCGCCATCGGGGTTGCGCTTGCCTGCAACGACGATCTCGAACACGGCGTTCTCGCCCTGCTCGTACGTCGGGAACGGAACCCACTCACCATCGATGAGTGCGAGACGGACGGCACCGATCGGTCCCTCGAACGGAATCGGGCTGATCGTGAGGGCCGCAGATGCGCCGTTGAGCGCAGCGATGTCGTGCGGGTTCTCGAGGTCTGCAGCGAGGACGGTCGCAACGACGTGTGTGTCGTGGCGGTAGCCATCCTTGAAGTTCGGGCGCAGTGGGCGGTCGATGAGCCTGTCGGCGAGGATCGCCTTCTCAGACGCACGGCCTTCACGGCGGAAGAACGAACCTGGGATACGCCCAACGGCGTAGGTGCGCTCCTCGACGTCAACGGTGAGCGGGAAGAAGTCCACGCCCTCCCTGAGGCTGCGCTTTGCGGTTGCGGTCACGAGGACCTGGGTGTCGCCGATGCGGACAGAAACTGCCCCATCTGCGAGTTGTGCGAGCTTTCCTGCACTGAGTGAGATCTCTGCCTCACCAATGCGCCCACGAACGGTGGTCTCTGCCACTCGTTTCTCCTTCGTTAAGGGAGGAGGTCCAATTGGCAGTGGTCGATGTTCGCGAGATGATGTCGAACATCAACCACTGACAACTGGATCTCTTCCTCCGTTGATTCGTCGCCCGGGTGAACCCCAGACATGACAGAAGGCGACCGAAGCCACCCTCCCGTCAGTGCTAGCGACGCAGTCCCAATCTTGCGATCAGGGACCGGTAACGCTCCACGTCTTGTTCCTGGAGGTACCGGAGCAGTCTCCGACGCTTACCGACCATCATGAGCAAACCACGCCGGCTGTGATGATCCTTCTTATGGATCTTCAGATGCTCGGTGAGGTGGTTGATACGCTCGGTCAACAACGCAACCTGGACCTCAGGCGAACCTGTGTCCGTGGCGTGCGTGCCGTATTCTTCTACAACAGTCTTCGTGTCGTTCACGAGGTGCTTTCCTACGCGGGTAAGTAGTCGGGCGAATGCCCAAACGGCAGGATAGCAGGGTGCGGTTGTATTCGTCCCTCACACTTGAATGGGGCCACGCGACGTCGAACGAGGTCGAACGTTCGACACGATCGCCTCTACCTCGATCTCGACACGCCACGTAGGGTCGAGAAGAGCAGCCACAACGACCATGGTCGCTGCGGGTTCGTGGTCGCCGAAGATCTCCTTGTGTGCACGGCCGACGGCATCTGCATCGGCTGTGTCCACGAGGAACATGCGTGTTCGTACAACATCGGCCATCGACCCTCCGAGCCCCTCGATGGCCTCACCGGCGATCTCGCCGCATCGCAGCATCTGGCCGTACGCATCGAGCGCAGGCTGGGTGTCGGGCTCGGCGATCGGCGCCGTCCCCGCTACGTGGATGACGTCGCCGACGCGCACAGCGCGTGCGAACCCGAACGCGTCCTCGTAGGGGGACACACCGTGAAATCTGGCTCTGTTCATGTGGTCACCCTACCGGATCGCATTCTTGGAGTTCCCGCTCCCCCACACGCGACGCAGGCCCGTCGAGTTCCCCTTCCACACACAGCTCTCCAGCTCTCTGACTTCCGCCTTGATGCAGTCGGCAACGACCCAGTGGTCCAGTACAGAGGCGTGCGCGGACCGTACACGACCAACGAACCCCGGGAGCCAACCCCAGGCCGCGGGCCACAGAGCGGATCGGCCACCGTCGTCGACGAGGTCATAGACTCGCAAGTGGTCTGGCGATGCCGTGAAGTTCGTCACGACAGCATCCGGGTTCCTGATCGCGATGACCTCGACGCCGGCTGCTTCCCCGAGGTGGGCTCTCACGTCACGACACTCGCCGTCCACGCACCGGATCGGATCGAACCCACCATTGTCCGGGATGTGGGTCGAAACTCTCCCGAACCTCTGAAGGCCTCCGAGGGACCCGGAGGCGATGGCAGGGTCGAGCAGCGCGGCTCCCCGGTACCCATCTATCGGCGGTCGTGTACCGTCGTCGATCGAAGCGATCATCGACACACCGACTGCGCCGCCCCTCGAGTGATGGATCGAGTAGATGTTGTCGTGGGTCTCCGCCAGTTCGCGGATCAGGCGGTCCAGTTCGCGTGCTGCAGCACCCGTGACAGCCGTCCGGGATGCCTCGGTGCTGCTCTCCCCCTGGACAACCGACCGGTAGTCGAACGCCACCGTGTCCGAAGGATCCACACCGAGCCTCTCGAGCAGAGGATCGAAATCCCGACGCGAGCCGCCATCTCCGTGTACCAACACGTAGATCGGCTCCCCCGATCGCCGCCGGCGCCTGCGTTCAACAACCGCTCCCCCGAGTACCGTGAGCGTTCCGACCAGTCCGAACCCGTACGGATGCGGGCGTCGATGCGCCGGGTTCCTTGGAAGATCGACCGGTGAGACGGCTGGGGTTGTGGGACTCAGGCCGACACCGTCACCCGGTACGAGACCTGCCGGTGCGGGGGTCGACAATGGAATCGCCAGACTGAGGACGGCGAGAGTGGCTACCAACACGTGGGCTTCCTCTCAGGGAAACGCGGGGCAGCTCCAGGGTGCCTCGCCACGTGGCCCGAGTCAAGAGGGTCGCGCGATCCTTCGTGATCGCCTCATCGCTCGGCGAGAACCGTCCTGGCCTGATCGATGTCGGCTTCGATCTGAGCGACCAGCGCGTCGACCGTCGCGAATCGCTGTTCGTTGCGGATCCGATCGATGAACGCCACACGGACATGCTCACCGTACAGGTCGATATCGACGTCGAGAAGATGGACCTCGATCATCTCGTCGGCACCGCCGAACGTCGGTCGGGTACCGACGTTGCACACCCCGTCGTACTCGACACCGTCGACGGTGCATACAACGGCGTAGACCCCTCCCGCCGGACGCACCATGGCTTCTGGCACGGACACGTTCGCCGTTGGGAACCCGATCGTGCGACCCCGAGCATCCCCCGGAAGAACAACACCTTCGATGGTGAAGGGACGCCCGAGCATACGGGCAGCGAGCTCCACGCCACCCGAGGCGACTGCCGCGCGGATCATCGACGAACGCACCTCGGTGCCATGTATGTCGACGATGGGAGTTTCGGTGACGATGAATCCCCGATCCTTGCCGAGGAGTCGCAACGTGTCGACGGTTCCCTGAGCCATGTACCCGAAACGAAACCCCTCACCGACCGCCACGACCTTCGCCGAGAGCGCTTCGACGAGGTAGATGTCGACGAACTCCTCGGGGGTCAGACCCCGTACCTTGGGGTCGAAGTCGATGACCGCAGCTACATCGAACCCTTCCGACTCGAAGAGCTCGAGACGCTGCTCGATCGACGCCAGCGCCGGGGGTGGAGGGGTGTCGGAAACGACTTCGTCGGGGTGTGTACCGAACGTCAACGCAACGCGTGGGAGGTCTCCGGCAGCCTCCTTGAGCGCCCTGAAGACAGCTTTGTGACCACGGTGCACACCGTCGAACACACCGATCGCGACCGCGTGTGGCTCTTCGCCGAGGTTCCAGGATCCAGGGTCACCCCGGTACACCTTCATCAGAGCACAACCTCTGGCACCAGCGCCTCGCCCTCCCGCTTGTACAGGGCGAGGAGATTGCCGTCTCTTTCACAAATGCGCAACACGTCACCGTCATGCACGTCGTCGAAAGACATCTGAGACGGGAGCTCCCGACCGTTCCTGACACGAAACGCCGTCGACTCGTCGACCCGCAGCTCGGGGTAGTCGCCAAGGACTCTCGACGAGTCGATGATGAGCCGATCGACCTCTCCTGCAGCAGCGGTGGAGACGACCTCCTCGACGCTCAAAGCGTCGTTGACGTGGATCCCACCGTTGCGTACACGGCGCAGCGCCGTGAGGTGAGCCCGTCCGCCTACGGCCCGACCGAGATCGTCGGCCAACGTACGTATGTATGTGCCCGTCGAACAGATAGTGCGAAACGTCACCTCTGGATAGTCAGACGGAGCGATGTCGATGAGTTCCAACTTGTGGATCGTGACGGGCCGCGCCTCGCGTTCAACGACCTTGCCTTCCCGCGCGAGCTCGTAGAGGCGCCTCCCCTCGACCTTGCGGGCGGAGACCATCGGTGGCACCTGCATGATGTTCCCGGTGAAGCGCTCCATCACCGCCTCGACCTCCTCGAAGGTCACCGGCAGCGGCTCACGTGAAACGATGGATCCATCGGCATCGAGCGAGTCGGTTGCAACGCCGAACTGTGCCGTGGCGATGTACTCCTTCTGGGCGCCTTGGACGAACCGTAGGAGTCGTGTCGCTCCGCCGACGCCGAGCACGAGAAGCCCTGTGGCCATGGGATCGAGTGTCCCCGCATGTCCGACCTTCCCCCCGATCTGCGTGCGCACTTTGGCGACCACATCATGGGAGGTCCACCCCTTTGGCTTGTCGACGAAGAGGAATCCGACAGGGTTCGTCATGATGCAGGCAACAAGGATGTGACCTTGGCAATGATCACGTCGGGAGACTCGCTCGAGGTGAATCCGGCAGCGTTGTGGTGGCCTCCACCCCCGAAGCTGCTCGCTATCGATGCCACGTCGATCCGACCGCGGGATCTCATACTGCCCTTGATGACGCCCGACTTCTTGACCTTGAGGAGGCACGCCACTTCGGTGCCTCGTGCCATGCGGACCAGATCGATCAGGGCGTCGGTCTCGTGGTACTCCAGCCCTGCCTCATCGAGATCGTTCGGCGTCATCACCGACCATACGAAGCGGTGATCGGTGTCAAGGACGGCCCGAGCGAGTACCGCGGCCGCGACCTTGTAGTAGCCGAACGGGGCCTCCTCGAAGAGCTTCTGCCCGATCACGTCGGGATGGACCCCTCTCTCGAGGAGCTTCGCCGCGATCCTGTGTGTGTTCGGCGACGTCGAGGAGTACTGGAATCGACCGGTATCGGTCACGATCCCGGTGTAGAGGGCCGTTGCCACGGCCTCGGTGATCGGCCAATCGAGCTCGACGAGCAGCTCGTAGACGAGTTCTGCCGCTGCCGCAGCGGATCGGTCGATGAGGAGATGGTCGCCCCAGGCACCGTCGGAGATGTGATGGTCGATGATGACCAGGCGCTTCGCTCTGTTCAACTGGCTCAGCAGGCTGCCGACACGATGCGGAACCGACGTGTCCACGACGACACCGACATCGAGGTCGGCGGGGAACTCTCCCGGCGGGACCAGGGTCGACGAATCGAGAAACGACATCTCGTCGGGCACCACGAACGGATCCCCGAAGGACGCAACTGCGTCGATGCCTGCCCCGCGGGCGGCAACGCTGAGAGCCACCATCGACCCGAGAGCGTCTCCGTCGGGACCGATGTGACCAACCACACCGATCGACGTTGCATTCTTCAGCACGCGAACGACATCGCCAATCGCGGCGGAACGCTCAGTCATCGTCGGAGTCGCCATCGTCGGATTCGAGTTCAGATTCGTGCATCTCTGCGATGATCTGAGAGATACGGATGCCCTCATCGATCGCCGGATCGACGCGGAACTCGAGCTTGGGCGTGTACCGCAGCCTCGTCTCGGTCGCGATGGCCCGCTGGATCCTCGCCGTCGCCCTCTCGAGCGCGACGGCGGTGTCCTCTTTCTCCTCCTCCGTGCCGAGCACCGAGTAGAAGATGATGGCGTAGCGAAGATCCGGACTCGTCTTGGCCCCTGTGATCGTGAGGAACCCGATACGGGGATCCTTGAGTTCCGTTACCGCTTCGGCGACGACCTCGCGCACGAGCTCGTCCACTTTCCGCATCCTCGGGCTCTTCTGTCGTGACATGGGTTCGTCCCGTCGTCGCCTGCGCTACCGGATCCGGCAGTCGATCAGGTACGCGCGATCTCGCGGACCTCGTACGACTCGATCGTGTCGCCTTCCTTGATGTCCCTGAAATTCGCTAGTCCAATGCCACACTCGTAGCCGGTCGCGACCGTCTGCACGTCGTCCTTGAAACGACGGAGGGAGACGATCCTTCCGTCGTACACGACCACTCCATCACGCACAAGGCGTACCCGTGCGTTGCGGTTGATGCTGCCTTCGGTGACGTACGATCCTGCAACCATGCCGAGTCTCGGTGCACGGAAGACCTGGCGTACCTCTGCAACGCCGAGGAAGTTCTCGATCTCCTCCGGTGTGAGCTCACCGACGAGCAACGATTCGACGTCGTCGAGCAGCTCGTAGATGATGGAGAAGGTGCGGATGTCGATCGCCGCTTTCTTGGCTGCAGCGCGCGCCGATGCATCCGGCCGTGCGTTGAAACCGTAAATGATCGCACCCGAGGCTTCGGCGAGAGCGACGTCGTTGGTCGTGATCCCACCGACGCCGGAGTGCACGATCGTGACATACCCGTCGTCTCGCGAGATCTTCCCGACCGAGTCCTTGATCGCCTCGAGCGATCCGTGAGTATCGGTCTTGACGATCAATCTCAACTCTGAGTGGTCCTGGGTACGGATCTGCTCGATGAGCATCCCGAGGCGGTCGGTAGCGGTCGGGACCGTGAGCTCGCTCGCACGGATCTCATCGACCTTGGCCTGGGCCATCTTGCGAGCTGTTCGTTCGTTCTTTGCCACCTCGAACATGTCCCCGGCCGTTGGAATGTCGTCCCATCCCATGACGACGACGGGTGAAGACGGACCCGCCTCCTTCAGCTGGTTCCCTGCATCGTCGAACATGGCACGAACCCGTCCGGCGACGGGACCAGCGACGATGGCATCGCCCTTCTTGAGGGTTCCCCGCTGCACGATGACCGTGGCAACCGGGCCCCTTCCAACTTCGAGTTGGGCTTCGATCACGGTTCCGACGGCCGGAGCCTTCGGGTTGGCAGTCAGCTCCTCGACTTCAGCGACGAGGGAGATCATCTCGAGCAGATCCTCGATGTTCGTTCCCTTGAGTGCCGAGATCTCAATTGCAGGAACGTCGCCGCCGAGGTCCTCAACGACGATCTCATGATGGGTGAGCGCTGCACGTACGGCGAACGGGTCTGCGGCCTCGAGATCCATCTTGTTGATGGCAACGATGATCGGGACGCCTGCAGCCTTTGCATGGCTGATCGCTTCGGCAGTCTGTGGCATGACGGAGTCGTCGGCTGCCACGACGATGATCGCGATGTCCGTGATCTCGGCGCCTCGTGCACGCAGCGCGGTGAACGCTTCGTGACCTGGGGTATCGATGAACGTGATCTTGGATCCGTCGCGTTCGACCTGATAGGCACCTATGTGCTGGGTGATCCTTCCCGCTTCGCCCTCTATGACGTTCGCGTGGCGGATCGTGTCCAGCAGCTGTGTCTTGCCGTGATCGACGTGGCCCATCACGGTGACAACCGGCGGCCTGGTCACGAGCGTGGACGGGTCGTCCTCGTACTCGATCATGTGCCGTTGACGGCCGAGGTCCTCTTCCTCCTCATCGGACTCGGCGACGAGAAGCTCCCAGCCGAGCTCGCGGCCAAGCGGCTCGATGGCCTTCAGCGGGATCTCTCCACCGCCGGGAACCATCTCGCCCATGAACATCAGTGTCTTGGTGATCTCGGCCGTGCGGATCTTCACCATCCGGGCGAGCTCGTGAACCGTGATTCCCGGCTCGACGAGAAGGACCTTCTCCTCCGCGTCGTCGGGAGCTGTCTCGGCGTCGCCCTCGACGGACGGTGCCGGCTCAGCCTCATCGGCCTCTGCGGCTTCATCGCCATCATCCTCGAGGAAGTAAGGCTCCGGTTCGGCCGGCACAGCCGCTGCGACAGCGACGGGCTCCGGTTCGGCCGGCACAGCCGCTGTGACGGCAACGGACTCCGTTGCCGTCTTGGACGCCTCGTCGAACGACGATCGGACGAGCGCGACGGCCTCTTCGTCAATGCCGGACGAGGCTGTCTTCACCTCGATGCCGAGGTCGCGAGCGCGCTCGAGCACGTCCTTGGACTCGCGTCCAAGCTCTCGAGCTAGTTCATATACACGTACCTTCGCCACCGTTACCTCCGCGCGGTCGTCGCAGTCAGATCACTCCTGGGGATCTGCTGCCTCGTCATCGTTCTGTGTCGACGCAGCCGCGATAGGGGCTGCGTCCTCCAATTCCTCTTTCGGCGTCTCTTGGGACGGCTCGTCAGATGTCTCCTCGACATCATCGGAGTTGTCGCCGTCGTCCCCTTCTGGGGCATCCTCGAGCGCGATCGCCTCGACCGCTCCGTCACCTTCGGCGACGGTCTCGAACTCGACATCCTCATCCTCCTCGACGTCGAGGCCGAGATCCTGTGACTCAGATCGGATATCGATACGGTAGCCCGACAGGCGCGCCGCCAAGCGTGCGTTCTGGCCTTCCTTGCCGATCGCAAGCGACAGCTGATGGTCGGGCACGATCACGATCGCTGTGTGCTCTTCCTCATCGAGCCTGACGTCTTGCACACGGGCGGGACTGAGCGCCTCGGCGATGAAACGAGACAGATCATCGTCCCACTCGACGATGTCGACCTTCTCTCCCTTGAGCTCGTTCACCACCTGGCGTACCCGCGACCCGCGTGCTCCAACGCATGCCCCTACGGGGTCGACGTTCGGATCGTTCGATGCGACAGCGATCTTGGTCCTGTGGCCCGCCTCACGTGCGATCGCCTTGATCTCGATGTCGCCGTCGACGAGCTCAGGGACCTCGAGTTCGAAGAGGGCACGAATGAACTCCGGGTGACTCCTCGAGACGACGATCTGGGGGCCCTTCCCCTCGGATCGAACTTCGAGGATCCACGCCTTGACACGGTTGCCTCGCTCGAGACGCTCGTACGGGATCTTCTCGGATCCGGGAAGGATGGCTTCGGCATCACCGAGGTCGAGAATGGCGTAGCGGTGGTCGGACTGTTGGACGATCCCCGTGATGAGATCTCCCTCACGCCCATCGTAGAGATCGAACACCTGCTCACGCTTGGCGTCTCTGAGTCGCTTCAAGATGACCTGCTTGGCCGTCGAGGCTGCGATTCGTCCGAAGTCCTCCGGAGTGTCCGTCCACTCATCGGTGACGTTGCCGTCCTCGTCGAGCTCCTGGCCGTACACGCAGATCTCGCCGGTGTCTGCGTCGATCGTGACTCTGGCCTCCTCGGCGGCACCCGGCGTCCTCTTGTACGCAGAGACGAGCGCGTTCGCGAGAGCCTCGAGAATCGTGTCTCGTGGGACGCCCTTCTCCCGTTCGAGCATCTCGAGGGCATCCATCAGGTTGTAGTCCATCGTCACTCCTACGCGTCTTTGCCCGGTCGGGCGCCCTTTTCCCACACGAACACAGTCCGTGCAGAGGACACCTCGTCGTATGCGATTCTTCGTTCGTTGTCATCGACGATCACCGTGAAACCTGCCTTGTCGGCAGCGATGAGTTCGCCTTCATGAGTCTTGACACCATCGACCTCGCCGAAGGTTTTCACCTTCACGACGCCTCCGATGGACTTGGCGTAGTGCCTCGGCCGTGTGAGCTTGCGCTCGAGGCCCGGCGATGACACTTCGAGGGTGTACGAGCTGGGAAACGGGTCGTCTTCGTCGATCAGCCTACTGATCCCGCGGGACAGCTCGGCGATACGATCGACACCAACGGGTTCGTCTGCATCGACCGTAACCCGCACAATCTGCCCACCACCAAGCACCTCGACATCATCGAGTTCGATGCCCTCGGCGGACACATACGGATCTATCCGATCCCATAGTTTCTGAGCAACGCTGCTCACCGTACTCCTAACACGCCAAAGAGAACTCTGCTCAAACAAAGAGGCGGGCCACGGCCCACCCCTAGCAGAGAACTCGGTTCGTCACCTGATTATACCAGCGTGTCCTCGCTGCCGACCCATTCCGCCGAGAAATCTCCTCAGACGCTCGCAGCGACGAGTCGGGTGATCGTCGGGACGACATCGTCGAGGGTGATCTCGGTCGATTCCCCCGAACGACGATCCAAAAGCTCCACGATGCCGTTGCCGAGTCCTCGCGGCCCAACGGTTACCCGCAGCGGCACACCGATCAGCTCAGCGTCGTTGAACTTCACTCCAGGACGCTCGTCCCGATCGTCGAGCAGGACCTCGATGCCGTTCGCCGTCAGGTCATCGTGAATCGACTCGCCGGCCTGCATCGTCGTGTCGTCGACCCGCACCAGGGTCACGATGACGTGGTACGGAGCGATCGACATCGGCCAGATGATCCCCTTGTCGTCATGGTTCGCCTCGACCGACGCCGCCATGTTCCGCTCGATACCGATGCCGTACGAGCCCATGACGATCGGCGCAGTCACCCCGTTCTCGTCGAGTACCGTCACCCCGAGTGAGTCGGCGTAGAACGTGCCGAGTTTGAAGATGTGACCAACCTCGATGGCGGTGAACACGTCAAGTGGCTCGCCACACGTCGAACACCCCTCACCGGCGGCGACCTCGCGAAGGTCCCCCCACTCCGATACGGTGATGTCGCGTTCGATGCTCACGCCGCGCACATGCTTGTCGTTCTCGTTTGCTCCCGTGGTCATGCCAGAACGGCCCCGCAGCGCTTCATCAGCAACGATGCGTACTTCGACCACCCCTACCGCACCGAGGCTTCCCGCATCGGCACCGAGCAACTCGACGATCTCGTCGGGTTGGGCCGGCCGAACGTCCGTGGATTCGAGGTGATCCATGAGCTTCTGATCTTGAACGCTGTGGTCGCCGCGCATCAAGATGAGGGTAGGTTCGAGGTCCACCATGTAGACGAGGGTCTTTATCTGGTGATCCGCCGGGGCACCGCCTTCGAACCTCTCGAGATCGGCGATCGTGCGCACGCCAGGCGTATCGAACGTCTCGAGGTCGTGATCCCCTTCAGGATCCTCCACCTTCGGGATCACCGATGACGCCGTCTCGACGTTGGCCGCATATCCACATGCTGCACAGTGAGCTACCTCATCCTCCCCCACTGCGCTGGGCGCCATGAACTCGACGGAGTCCTTTCCACCCATTGCGCCCGACGATGCCTTGACCGCGATCGTCTCCATCCCGAGACGATCGAAGATGCGGGTATATGCGTCGAAGTGGCGGTCGAACTGCACATCGAGACCGTCGAAGTCGATGTCGAACGTGTAGGAGTCCTTCATCGTGAACTCACGAACGCGCAACAGCCCGGACTTCGGCCTTGCCTCGTCCCTGAACTTCGTCTGGATGTGGTACCAGAGTTGAGGAAGTTGCTTGTAGGAGGTGAGCTCTCTTGCAAGTGTCGCGAAGATCTCCTCGTGTGTGGGGCCGAGAACGACGCGCGATCCCTTGATGTCGTCGAACGTCATCATGATGTCTTTCATCGTCTCGGCGCGGCCGGTCCGCTCCCATATCTCCATGGGGTGCAACTGTGGGAGAAGAAACTCCTGGCCACCGATCGCATCGATCTCGTCACGGATGACGTCCATGACCTTGTCCCTGACCAGCTGGCCGAGAGGCAGCATGGAGTACACGCCCGACATCAGCTGCCGGATATACCCTGCCCGCACGAGCAGCTTGTGGCTCACCGCCTCGGAGTCGGCGGGGGCGTCACGAAGAGTTGGGATGAATGCCTTGGACCAGCGCACATTGCTCCTGGAAGTTGAATGGCGCGAGCTTAGCGGTGGATCAGGACGAGCCTTCTGGCTCGGCGATGTCCTTGACGGCTCGTCGTCGCTCCTCGGACCGGTTGGCATCCCCTCGCATCGAGATCAGCTCGAGTCGCTCCTCGGCTGCGAGGTCCGCCGCGGTGACGTCCGCTGCCGCGAGGCGCGCCTCGGCACCCTGCTCGTCGAGCAACCTCGCTTCCTCAACGAGGGCATCGACCATCTCTGCCTCGGGAACGACACGCACGACCTCACCTTTGATGAAGAGATGACCCCGACCACGCCCCGCTGCAAGGCCGAGATCGGCTTCGCGTGCCTCTCCGGGGCCGTTGACGACACACCCCATGACGGCGACCTGGATCGGGAGCCCCAACTCTTCGAGGCGTTCATTGGCTTCGGACGCGACCTTGATGACGTCGACCTCCGCCCGTCCGCACGACGGACAGGCGATCAGGTCGAGTGTCGAACGTTCACGAAGCCCGAGGTACTCGAGGAGGGCACGCCCAGCCTTGGCCTCCTCAACCGGATCTGCGGTGAGCGAGAAACGGATCGTGTCGCCGATGCCCTCGTTGAGCAAGGTCGCGATACCTGCCACGGACTTGATCAGCCCACCCGGCGGTGGGCCGGCCTCGGTCACGCCGAGGTGAAGCGGATAGTCGGTGGTGTCGGCCAGGAGTCTGTACGACTCCACCATGAGACGAACGTTCGAGTGCTTCACGGAGATCTTGATGTTGTCGAAGTTCACCTCCTCGAGGTACCGGGCCTCCTGCATTGCGGAGGCTACGAGCGCTTCGGGGACCGGGCCACCGTAGGCATCGAGTAGGTCCTTGTCGAGTGATCCCGCGTTGACACCGATCCGGATCGAGATTCCCGCCTGCCCGGCAGCTGCAGCGACCTCTTTGATGTGTTGCTCGTTGCGGATGTTCCCGGGGTTGAGTCGGAGTGCCGAGACACCGGCCTCGATCGCAGCAAGCGCGAGACGGTGCTGAAAGTGGATGTCGGCGATGATGGGGACCGGTGAGCGGGGCATCATCTCGGCGATGCCCTGCGCGGCTTCCACGGTGTTACACGTGACACGCACGATGTCTGCGCCGGCTCCCGCCAGAGCGTAGATCTGGGCAAGCGTGCCATCGACGTCTGCGGTCTTTGTCGTGGTCATCGACTGCACCGCAATCGGCGCTCCCCCCCCAACCTCGACATCGCCGACACGAAGTTTCCTGGTCAT
>CAYLVM010000042.1:3024-18242 GCA_964387145.1 uncultured Acidimicrobiaceae bacterium | reverse complement strand
CATGGGGGTACGGTAGCGCGATGCCGCAGGAGCGAGAAAGCGGTGAACGGGGAAGGTCAGCGGATAGGGAGCAGTCGTCGAGTCGACAGATGACAGCTCACAGATGACAGTTCACAGTCCGAAGCCGGGGCTGTTTCTGGATGCTCGGGTTCTGCCAGCAAACGGCGACCGGATCTGCCTCTCGGCGCATCCCCGACGTCGTGTGCGCTACCTTTTCCCCCAACCACCGCCACCGGGGGTCAAGACGACGAGTTCGTCCCCTGCCCGGGCCTCGACGGTGCATTTTCCGGGGAGGCGTTCCTTGGTTCCGTCCCGATGGATCAACCAGTCCTCGCCGGAACTCGCGTCACCGCCTCCGGCGAGGCCCCACGGCTGTGTGGTGCGACGCTCCCCCATGAGCGACACCGTGACATCCTCGTTGAGGCGGATACCACGCTCGATCCCCTCACCACCGCGGTACATGCCGTCTCCTCCGCTTGCACTCCGCAGCCGGTAGCGCGTGATCGTGATCGGATAGTGGGTGGTCAGGGACGTGATCGGCGTGTTCTTCGTGTTCGTCATACCGCTCTGGATACCCGACTGGCCATCGCGTCCCGGGCGGGCGCCCTGGCCCCCGGCCACCGTTTCGTAGTACGCGAACCGATCGTTGCCGATGAGGACGTTGTTCATGGTTCCCTGACTCGCTGCAGGCACCCGATCGGGGGCGAACGATGCGAGGGCACCGAGCAGAGTGTCTGCGATACGTTGTGATGTCTCGACGTTGCCTGCAGCAACGGCCACAGGAGCCGTCGCGTCGACGATCGACCCCGGTCTCGTGATGAGGATGAGGGGCCGGTGGGCACCACCGGTAGCTGGAATCGACGGGTCCGTCGCTACCCGGACCGCAAAGGACAGGCATGATCGGGTGACGGCACGAACTGCGTTGATGTTGCCCTGTACCTGATCGGCAGATCTGGTGAAGTCGGCGATCAGCGAATCTCCGTCGACGGTCACGTCAACGGAGATGGGGACGAGTTCTCCACCCCACTCCATGAAGTCGGTGAACGAAACGGTCTCGTCCTCAAGGACGGCAAGTGCCGCCCGCATCCTGCGTTCGCCGTAGTCGAGCAGTGCGCCACACATGCGGTCGAACGCGCCCCATCCGACGTTGGCGACGAGGTGCGCCAGCCTCAGGGCGCCCGCCTCGTTCGCACCGAGCTGTGCGGAAAGGTCGCCGCGTCGCTCGGTCGGTGTCCTGGTCGCCTCGAGGAACGGGTCGAGGAACTCGGGAAGCCAGACACCATGATGCACAGCGGGCATGGGCGATACGACGATGCCCTCCTGGTCGACCCTCGTTGCATGAGCAGGCATGGATCCCGGCGCCTCACCACCGACGTCTGCGTGATGCGCCCGGTTCGCCACCCACGCCACGAGGAGACCTTCGACGTACACCGGCCGGACGAGGGTCAGGTCGTTGAGGTGCGTGCCTCCAGCGAACGGGTCGTTGACTGCGTACTGGCTGCCCGGAGCCGGTTCGTGTCCAACCGCTGAGATGACCGCCTCGACCGACGCTGGCATCGATCCGAGATGAACCGGGATGTGCTCGGCCTGTGCAAGCATCTCGCCTGCCGCGGTGAACACAGCAGCGGAGCAGTCCATTCGTTCCTTGATGTTCGGAGAGAACGCGGTGTTGCGAAGCACGATCCCCATGTCCTCTGCAATGCTTGCCAGCTGGTTGCGGACGACCTCGAGGGCGATCGTGTCGATGTGCGTGGTCACCACGTCACCTCGATGGATCCGTTGGTGCGCACCTCGCCACGCTCACCCACATCGAGGAACGTCGTCGACTCGCGTTCCCCGATCACCGCGGGGCCGACCACGACGTCACCGACTTCGAGGGAACGCCGGTCGTGGATCGTTGCCATTGTCGGCCCGGCGACACCGACCACGCTACGCGTCACCGAAGGAGCGGTCGAACTGCGGGACCACGTACCGAGATCGTCGATCGTGATCGCGGGGACACCGCGCGCTGTGCATCGTGCTGCAACGACTTCGATCGGGTCGTCGGCTCGGGAGAAACCATTTCGTGCCTCGTGCATCTCGCTGAAGCGACCAAAGAGCACGTCGAACGACTCGGTACTGTGCCACGGCACACCGATCTCATGGGCCTGACCGAGGTAGCGCACGTCGAGTGCCACTTCGATACTCACCGTCTCGTGCCCGGCACGACCGAGTTCGGCCCGGGCCCGGGCTTCGAGGTCCTCGACGATGCCGTGGACGGGCCCAAGGTCGACGTCGACGACGTGCACGGCCGTAGCGAGATCGACTCGCGGCGGAGCGAGCAGCAGACCGAGAGCCGACAGCACGCCACCGAAGGGTGGGATGATCACACTCGCCATCGAGAGGGATCTTGCAAGCGACACGGCGTGGAGGCCACCTGCCCCTCCGAAGGCCAGAAGCGACGCACCCCGCGGGTCGCTCCCCTGCTCGATCGACACGGAACGAATCGCACCGGCCATCACCTCTTCGGCGATCGCGACGATCCCGAGGGCGGTGTCGATGGTGGAGATCCCAAGGTCGCTTGCCAAGACAGAGACCGCTCGCTCGGCAGCCTCCGCGTCGATCGGGAGCGTTCCGCCAAGCATCGTCTCGGGGTCGATGCGGCCGAGGACCACGTTCGCGTCGGTCACCGTCGGTTCGGTACCGCCCCGGCGGTAGCAGGCCGGCCCCGGCTGCGACCCTGCCGAACGCGGCCCGACGCGCAGTGAGCCTCCCGGGTCGATCCACGCGACGGATCCTCCACCCGCGCCGACCGTATGAATGCCCGCTGAAGCCATCCGGCAGACATACCCGGCAACAGAGCGCTCATACGACACGTCGATAGCTCCCCCAACGATGCGGCACACGTCGGTGGACGTGCCGCCCATGTCGAACGAGATGACGTGATCGATGCCCAGAGCGCTCGCGAACTCACGGGCAGCAACGACACCTCCCGCCGGACCCGACAACAGCACAGCGACGGGAAGAGTCGCCGCATCAACTGCCGACATGAGGCCGCCAGAGGATCGCATCACCGCCATCGACCCAACTCTCCCCGATCCAACCATCCGTTCCTCGAGTGCCGAGAGGTACCGAGACGTGATCGGCGCCAGATACGCGTTGAGCACTGTCGTCGATGTGCGCTCGAACTCCCTGAACTCGGGGGCAACCACCGACGATCGGCTGATCGGAACGTCGGCACCGACGGCGTCCCCAAGAGCGGCTTCACGCTCCCACTCGGTGTGACCATCGACGAGGGAGATCGCGACCGCCTCGACACCGCCGACGGCGATGGTCTCCGGCGTCCCCTCGACACCGATGCGGTCGGCTCTCGCAACGAGCGGTTCGGGCCTGTCAACGAACGGGTCGTAGAGCGACGGCCGGTCCTGTCGGCCGATCTCGACGATGTCCTCGAATCCGCTGTCGGTGACGAGCGCGACCCGCGCCCCGGCTCGTTCGAGGAGGGCGTTGGTCGCCACCGTGGTTCCGTGCACGAACACGTCGACGGGATCACCGTCTGTCAGACGCTCGAGGCCCTCGACGATCGCGTCACCCTGGATCTCCGATGTGGAGATCTTCGCTGTCGTCACCGAGCCACCATCGACGAGCACGAGGTCGGTGAACGTCCCGCCGACATCGGCGCCAAGGATCATCGTTGCCTCCAGCTACGATTCCCAGAGACACCAAGGAGTTCACGAATGCCTGTCGTCGTCGAGACCACCCCGAATCCCCGTGCGATGAAGTTCACCGTCGGCGTCTCCGTTGGCGGACCCGCAACGTACACGGACTCTGCGGGCGCCGACCCGAAGATCTCCCCACTGTTGGACATCGTCGGGGTCGTGTCGGTGTTCGCCACCGGAGACTTCGTGACGATCACGCGAGACGAATCATCGAACTGGAACGACATCGTGCCCGAAGCCACGGAGATTCTCGAGAAGTCCTTCAACTGAGCGGCGAACGGTACGGCTGCTCGGCGTAGCTGGCGTCTTGGTGACGACCGATGTCGTGGCGTGGCACATCGCGAACCCCTCTCACGGCGTGGCACAACAGTAGCGCTGCACCGATGCGGCCGAGGCCGCACGTGACGGGGTCAACCGCCGAGTTCGGGGACCGCGATCGCAATGGGCGGACCGACGACACCCGCCGATCCGGGTGTGACGATCAGCGTGACCCTGACGGCGCGAACCGCGTCCCGCGCGAACCCTTCCCCCATGTCGGTGATCGTCCGGTACACCACGTCGATAGAGAACTCTCCTTCGGTCACCTGACGACTGTCGGTTGCCCGAGCCCATTCGACGTAGGTGACGGGAGGTGCAGGGTCGGCTTCGTGGGGCAGATCGATCGTTCCGGCAACCGGTGACAGCAGCGCTCTCACCGACCGGGCCGTCTCGGGAGATCCATCGATCGTGAAGTAGTCGGTCACGAACCACTCTGCGATAGCGATCAACTCGAGGTCACCGCCGACGCGTTGTACCTCTGGAGCTCCCGCCATCAGATCGGCCTCGGACACCACGACTCCCGTGGTGGATGTGGTCTCGACGATCTCGACGGGTGGTTGGGGAACAGCAGCAGAAGGCGGAGTCGGCTGCGGCGTCGAGGTCCCGAACAGGCGCGCCCCGAACACGAGTGCTATCACGATACCGACCACACCGATCGCCAGATAGGCCCTGTGATCGACGCCAGTTTTCTGTTCGGCTACGAGCGCCGACCATGGGATCTGCTCGAACTCTTCGCTATCCACGGTTCCCTCCCGGGATCGACAGAACCTGACCTGGCAGGATGAGGTTCGGATCGCTACCGATCACGTCGCGGTTCATGCGATAAATCTCCTTCCAGAAGTTGGTGATCTGCTCTCCCGTTGGGGGATCGATGAGATCGTCGAGGAGTCCCCCGGCGATCTTCCACAGGGAGTCACCGGGCACCACCGTGTACGCGGGAGCATCACGTTGAGTGCCAAAGAGCGGCCCGATCGCTGCTACGAGGACACTTCCCTCGTTGCGGGGATCTTCCCTGGCCACGACGCTGCGCATCGATGGCGGGGGTGCGACGGCATCTGACATCGCCGGCCGAATGACACCGATGACGACGATGACGAGCAGGACGGCGATCGGTACCCGTACCGGGAACCTCCGTGCGATGACGTGGGTCTCGGATCGGGTGGCCGGCACGATCACAGACACGACGACGAGCCAGATCGATGCCCCCATCGCGACCATCCAGGCGAAGGTTGTAGCGGAGTCCATGGCTCGACGATGTCAAGACGCGTGGCGAGAAACAAGAGGGTCGAATCGGTCAGCGGGAGAAGAGTTTCGCGACCTTGCGCGTGTCGTACATGGTGTCGTCGCCACGTTCGGTGCCCACTACCCGCTCCCGCAAGCGCGACACCTTGTGTGCAGGGAGCTTCAGGACGAAGTACGTCAGCCCGTTGGTTCGTGTGTAGCTCAGCGATCCGTCCATCCCCACTGCAAGCGAGCGTGCTATCGCAAGACCCAGCCCAACGCTCCCCGCGAGCAACGGCTCGGCCCCGTCGTGCACGTACGGCTCGAAGAGCCGTTCCCGGATGCTCTCATCGATGCCTTCGCCATCATCCATCACGAAGAGAGATAACATCCCTGCGCCGTACTCGCTGAAGATCTCGATGTTCGGGCCTCCGTGGCACACAGCGTTCGACACGAGTGTCCGCACGATCTGTTGAAGCCTGCGCTGGTCTGCCTCCGCTGTGCACTCCCCCGGTACGACGTCGATGGTGTGGCCGGTGCGTAGATACGGCTCGACAACGGCTTCTATGACAGGATCCACGTCGACGTCGTCGATGACGATCCCGATGTTGCCCGTCTCGATCTGACCGGCGGTGATCAGGTCATCGATCATCCTCGAGAGTTCACCTGCCTCGGTGATGATGTGGCCCGTCAGTTCTCTGGCCAGATCCGGATCGCCGATGCCGGCCTCGTCGAGGGTGAGCGCGAAGCCGTAGATCCCGGTGAGGGGCGTCTTGAGCTCGTGAGATAGGTTGGTGAGGAACTCGTCCTTCTGTGTGCTCAGCTCCCTCTGGTGCTCGAGCTCGGCCTCGAGTGCATCACGTTCCCGACGTCGCCGGTACACGGAGCGCAGAAGCAGCATCGCTCCGATCGGGATCACGACGACGACGAGGAAGCGGACGGCATCGGCGACCTGGCCCACGTTCTCTGCAGCTACCAGCACCTCCGTGACACGGGTGTCGCGAACTGTCACCAGATCGTCTTCGAGATTCTGATAGATGTTGAGATCGGGCATCGCTACTGGCGACGCATCGGTGCCCCCATCGCCAGAGAGGGCATCGGTGACACGACGCATCTCATCGATGAAGACGGTGCTCGATGCGGTGACGATCCCGCTCTCCGGATTGTCGAGGCGAGTAACCAACGTCGAGGCCCGGCTCACGTACTCGTTCAGTGCCGAACGAAGCGTTGCGGTGACATCTTGGACGACGGCTTCAGGAACCCGGCCGGTCGCTCTGCCTTTCTCGAGTATGACTGCGAACGTGGCAGCGTTCTGGGTGGCTGAGGCGGAGCTGAGCGTCGCTTCGGCCATGATCGCCGTCTGGCCTTCTCTCCCCACCTCACTCGTGCCTTGTTCGGTAGCCACACGCGAGACCATGATGAGGACGGCGACGAGTAAGACCGCGACTGCAGACACGATCAGGATGCTTGAAAGCAACCGCCTCATCTCACCCTCCCTGGAGGCCGATGTACTCTTGTCGGCATCGCCATCAACCGCCTTGAGTCCGCGAATTCAAGGACAGGCTCGGTTGTGCCGATATGTATCGATGCGCCGAACATCATTCAGGTGGATGCTCGGGCAGATGATCCTCGCGGTGCTGCTGGTCGGCGTGGCTCTGCCTGCGTTCGGCGCGGACGATGCCCCCGGCACCAGGATCGAGATCACCCAGGTAGCTGTTCAGGCCGAAGCCGACATGCAGACGACCCTGAACCGTTTCACATACGAAGCGATTCAAACGGCGACACTCGAGGGTCTCGCTGCTGTGAGCAACAGGGCACACATCGACATCGCGATCATTCGCGATACCGCGTTCGTTGAGGTCGATGCCCTGCTCTCGCTCTTCCCCGATGAGCTCACAAGCGACGCAGCGGATGCACGACGCCGTATCGACGCTGCGGCAGGCGCTGGCCACGCCGAGATCGACGACATCACCGGGCAGGTAGCCCCGTCCCTCAACCCTGCTCCAACGACGACGACCACGGTGCCACCCACCACGACCACGGTGGCCCCGACGCCAACGACGACAACTGTGCCGCCCCCCACCACAACAATGACGGCCGCGACGACTTCTACCACGACCACGACACCTGCGATGGCCGCTCCACCGACGGCCTCTCCGCCACCCGAGCCGCCCCCGTCCATCGATGACGCCGTCGTCTACGCCCTGACTCCGCCACCCCAACTCGACGCGCCGGCAGACGAATCACCCTCCGGGGTCGGGACACTGCAATCGGAGACGGGTCTCGTCACCGGCGCCTTCCTGACCACGATGTCGGTCGTGATGCCGCCATCGGTGGCAACGGCGGTCCTCTCGGTGCCGATCGTGATCGAGATCCTCATCGGCACGGTGTTCTCGAGCGTTCGCGCATTGGTCGTGCCGATCCTGGTGCTGATCGTTGTCGGGGGTGCACTGGTGTGGCGCGAAGCAGGGCTCTCGGTTCACCGCCGCGGGACGTCTCAGCCCCCGATGTAGCTCATCTCGACCCGGGGAAAGGCGAGTGGCACTGCTCCGCGCAGCTCGGAGTAGCGGTCATCCCTCTTCGACCACAGAGTCTTGATGGTGGCGATGAGGTCCTCGTCGGATGCCCCCGAGCGCATCACGTCCTTGATGTCGGTCCCCGCGGATGCAAAGAGGCATGTGTAGACGTGACCGTCGGCTGCGAGGCGTAGCCGGGAGCACTCTCCACAGAACGGTTCGGACACCGACGAGATGAACCCCACCTCACCCGATCCGTCGACCATCCGGTACCGACTGGCGACCTCCCCGGCGTAGGCGGGAACCACAGGGACCATCTCCCAACGCTCGGTGAGGAGACGCAGGATCTCCGCCGATGGGATGACCTCGTCGGATCGCCACGCGTTCGTGGTCCCGACATCCATGTACTCGATGAACCGGACCGTGTGCCCCGTGCCACGAAAGTGGTCGATGAGCGGCACGATCTGGTTCTCGTTCCAACCCTTGCGCACAACGGTGTTGATCTTGATAGGGCCGAGTCCGACAGCGTGTGCGACGTCGATGGCGTTCAGGACGACGTCGACGGACACGTCGGTGTCGATCATCGCCCGCACGACGGCATCGTCGATCCCATCGAGGCTGACCGTCACCCGCTTCAGGCCTGCCTCCACGAGCGCCTGTGCCCGCTTGGCAAGCATGTGGCCGTTCGTGGTCATGGCGAGATCGTCGAGACCGTCTATCTCTGACAGGCCCCTGATGAGGGTCTCGATCTGCCTGCGCAGCAGCGGCTCGCCCCCGGTCAGGCGGATCTTCTCGACCCCGAGTCCCACGGAGATCCGCGCGAAGCGGATGATCTCGTCGTAGGTCAGGATCGCGGATCGATCGAGGTACTCGTGGTCGTCGTAGAGCTCGCGAGGCATGCAGTAGACGCACCGGAAGCTGCATCTGTCGGTGACCGAGATCCGTAGATCCCGCATCGGTCGTTCGAAGGTGTCCCTCTGCATCACGTAACCGTAGCTACAGGCAAGATGTGTGTGTTCGCGAACGCATCATCCGGTGAACGAGAGGAACTCACTGCGGGTGCGGGGGTCCGTCCTGAACGTTCCTCGCATCGCACTCGTGATCATGTTCGAGTCCTGCTTCTGGACGCCTCGCATCATCATGCACAGGTGTTTACCTTCGATCACGACACCGACCCCGTGCGGGTCGAGGATCTCTTTCATCGCATCCGCGACCTGGTTCGTGAGACGTTCCTGTACCTGGAGCCGGCGGGCATAGACGTCGACGATGCGTGCGATCTTGGAAAGCCCGATGATCTTGCCTTTCGGGAGGTAGGCAACGGTTGCCTTCCCGAAGAACGGGAGCATGTGATGCTCGCACATCGAGTAGTACTCGACATCGCGTACGACGACCATCTCGGAAGCTCCCTCCGCGTCGAAGATGGCGTTGTTGACGACCTCTTCGAGTGAGGTCGAGTACCCGCTCGTGAGGAAATCCATCGCTTTGGCAACGCGAAGTGGGGTCCGAACGAGACCCTCTCTCTCGGGGTCTTCACCGATCTCGAGGAGCTGATCTCGGATGAGTGCTTCGAGGCGGGGTGCGTAGACGCCTTCGGTGTCGTCGAAGTCGTCGATGGCGCGTGTCGTGTACGGGGTAGAGAGCTTGATAGCCATGTTGGGGATCACCTCCGGGTTCGAAGCTGCAAGATCGTCTGCGATTTCAGTCGCGGTTCTGCCGAGAACCGGATGGACCCACCTCGGCGCGACGTCGGCGAGAGGCACCGCGACATGGAGCTGATTCACGATGTCCGGGTCCGGGAGCGACCAACCATCGAAGTCTGCAACGAGGTCGTCGTACACCAAGATATCGAGGTCGATCGTTCGCGGCTCATTGGGATCATCGGTGCGGACCCGTCCCAGCTGGTCTTCGATAGCGCGGAGCTCCCTTCGCAACGACTCGGGATCGAGTTTGGTGAACACGAGAGCTGCCGCGTTGTAGAACTCTGGGGCATCGGGCGGACCGCCGACTGCAGAACTCTCGAAGCATGTGCTGACCGCCCGTACGTCGATGTCTGGATGTCTCCGCAGCTGTCTGATCGACTCGGGGAGGCAGCGCTCCTTGTCGACGTTCGAGCCTGCAAGGATGACGGCTGTCGCCCGCTCGTGTGTGTCACTCATGACGTACTCCCTATGTGGAGGTGTCAACACGCGATCGCAGGATCTTGATTCCCACTGATCGAGCGTGGCGCAACGCCCCGGGCTTCTCCACGGTGACCTCGACGCTGTCGACGCGCTCATCCTCGAGACACAGATCGGCGATCTCCTGGACGAGTCGCTCGACGAGCATTGGTTCGCCATTCTCGATGTGCTCGATGATCTGCTTCGCGACGGTCCGATAGTTGACAGCGTCGGCGATATCGTCCGAGTGCGCTGCAACAGACGTGTCTGCCCACATGATCACGTTCACGGATATTTCCTGCTGGGTGACGCGCTCGTCTGGGTTGATGCCGATGATCCCGGAGACGACGAGTTCGTTGATGAAGATTCGATCGAGGCGACGCATGGGGGAACGGTAGCCGATGGCGGAAGGTCGCCGTACGTTGTGCGTGTGACGTACTGCGGGGCTCACCAAATAGGGAGCAGTCGTTGGGTTGACAGTTCACAGCTCACAGTTCACAGCCGGAAATCCGGACTGTCTCCGAATACTCGCGTTTTGCCGACAGAGGGAGATCGGAGAACTTCTCCACCGACTGCCACGGTCATCGGTGAACTGTCGACTGTGAACTGTGACTTGTCTCACACCAGTCCCGCTCCTCCGTCGAGATGGATGATCTCGCCCGTGATGAAGTCGTTCCTCGCAAGGAACACGACGGTATCTGCAACGACTTCGGGGCCACCGACCCTTTTGAGTGGCAACTCTGCGGCGAGTGCGTTCACGTACTCCTCGTCCTCCCCGGGGGGAGGCAGGATCACACCGAGAGCTACCGCGTTGACTCTGATGCGTGGTGCAAGCGCGAGAGCCGCCGCACGCGTCAGCGTGTCGATACCGCCCTTGGCCAGCATGTACGAAAGGTGGGAGCGGTACGGGCGTGTCGTCTTGACGTCGGTGATGTTGACGATGGCGCCGCTGTGGTCCGCTCCGAGTCCGGCAGCGAAGGCTTGCGTGAGGAACAAGGGTGAGCCGAGTGTCAGGTCCATCGTCGACCTCCACCGCTCGAGGGTGATGCTCTCGAGGGTGTCGGTGGGAAACCCCGAGGCACTGTTCACGAGGACAGAAATCGGACCAAGCGTGTCCTGGGCCATGTGCATCATCCCCTGCGCTTGGCCGGGGTCGGACAGATCCGCAGATCCAACCGCTGCGACACCGCCTGTGGCCAGGATCTCGTCCCTCAGGGCCTCGGCAGGCCCGGCGGATCGGTTGTAGTGGATGTACACGTGGGCACCCTGGCGAGCCAGAGCAAGGCTGATTGCACGTCCAACACGGACCGCGCCCCCGGTGACGACCGCTGTGCGACCTTGGAGTTCCATGGAGATGATCGTAGCGATGATGCCCTGTTCTGCCGAGACCGCCTATGCTCACGGACGTGAGCAAAGAGGATCCCAAGCCAGGTCGTTGGATACTCCCGGTCGTCATCGTCGTGCTGATCGGGTTCACCTACGTGTTCGTCAACGCGCTTCCACCGGCCGACATCGCTGCATCCACGACGACAACGGCGCCGACGACCACGACCACGACGCTCGGCACCACCACCACGTCGACACTGCCGACGGACATCCTCGCGTTCCTCGCTGAGGTCGACCGATTCGAGGCTGCTGCAGCCGACCTGCTCGTTGAGCTCAACGGCGTCAACGAGCAGTGGGAGAACAAGGACATCGAGTACGACGCAGCTCTCGATGGGTTCACCAAGGTTCACGACGACGCACAGGATCTCGCGAATCAGGTAGCGGCGACCACCGTCCCCGATCCGTACCCGCCGGCGTGGCCGGACACGATCACCGCGTCCCAGGAGCTCGTCGTGAGGGCAGAAGCCGTGATCGATGGGCTCAAGGCACCCGATGACGGCACGCTTCGTCGCGAAGCGGTCCAGAAGTACAACGACGCGACGACCGCCTTCTCTGGTGAACTCGACGTCGTCCGAGGCCTCACCCCGAAGTAGCAGACATCAGACACCAGACGGTCTGAATTCTGTTATCTGATGTCTGCCGTCTGTCGTCCGTTGCCTACTCTGCCAGCTTGCTGCAGATCGTCTCGGTCATCATCGCTGCCACGACGTACGGATCCGCGTTGGCGTTCGGGCGTCGGTCCTCGATGTAGCCCTTCTTGTCTCGGTCGACCTGCCACGGGATACGCACCGAGGCGCCCCGGTTCGACACGCCGTAGTTGTACTCGGACCAGGGAGCCGTCTCGTGGAGTCCGGTGAGACGCCTCTCGATGCCCGCCCCGTAATGCTTGACGTGTTCCTGGGCGCGTTCACCGAGGGCTTCACATGCGGTGATGATCGGATCCCACCCCTCACGCATCGCTCTCGTCGAGAAGTTGGTGTGCATCCCGGCACCGTTCCAGTCCCCCTTGACGGGTTTCGGGTCGAGTGTCGCCGAGATGTCGTAGTCCTCAGCAATCCGGTACAACAGCCACCGTGCCAGCCACAACTGGTCTCCGACCTCCACCGTGCCGACCGGGCCGATCTGGAACTCCCACTGACCGATCATCACCTCGGCGTTCGTTCCCGAGATAGCAAGACCCGCCTCCATACACGCCCACGTGTGATCCTCGACGACGTCGCGGCCCCAGATCTCGTCGGCACCGATACCGCAGTAGTAGCCACCCTGCGGGGCAGGGAACCCACCGATCGGCCATCCGTGAGGGCGACCGTCCTTGAAGAACGTGTACTCCTGCTCGAGACCGAACCACGGCTCCTGATCGCCGTACTTCTCCTCGGCCACGACTGCCGCGACACGGGTGTTGGACTCGTGCGAGGTCATGTCGGTGTTGAGCACCTCGCACATGACGAGGACGTCGCTGTTGCCCCGGATCGGGTCCGGGACGACCTTCACCGGTCGGAGCACGCAGTCGGACTCGTCTCCGGGAGCCTGACCAGTCGACGACCCATCGAACCCCCACAGAGGCGGTTCCTGGCCGTCGGGCACGACCTTGGTCTTCGATCGCAGCAGGGCGGTCGGTTTACGTCCATCGATCCAGATGTACTCAGCGCGATACGGCATAGTTCCTCGCTCTCATGACGGGTTTCATACAGGGCAACGCTAGACGCGACCCGATCCTGTAAGGATGCGGCAACGGCGTTTCCTATCGGTAACTGCAATGTGAACAGTGTGTTACAGACCAGATCTCGTCTGGCGGTTCCGCCGAGAATCAATACGATGACAGCAACAACCAACGTGGAGAACCGACATGGACAGGCAGAAGGAGTACGTGCTCAGCACCGTCAAGGAGCGCGGTATCCGTTTCATCCGCCTGTGGTTCACCGATGTGCAGGGATTCCTGAAGTCCTTCGCCATCACCCCGGCAGAGCTCGAGATCGCCCTCGATGAAGGCGTCTCGTTCGATGGATCGTCGATCGACGGGTTCAGTCGCTCCTACGAGGCGGACATGCTCGCAAAACCCGATCCCTCGACGTTCCAGATCCTCCCCTGGAAAGGCGGGGACGCCGGCGTCGCCCGTATGTTCTGCGACATCGTCACCCCCGATGGTGACCCGTTCCCCGGTGATCCACGCCACGTCTTGCGTCAAAACCTCCAACGGGCGGCAGATCTGGGGTACTCGTTCTATGTTGCGCCCGAGATCGAGTTCTTCTACTTCGAGGATGCCTCCTCCGAGCCCCAGGTGCTGGACCGCGGAGGCTACTTCGACCTGACCCCGCTCGATGTTGCCCAGGAGTACCGTCGTTCGACGATCGTTGCCCTCGAACGTCTCGGGATCCCCGTGGCGTTCAGCCACCACGAGGTCTCCCCATCCCAGCACGAGCTCGATCTACGTCATACGGACGCGTTGACGATGGCTGACACCATCATGACGACACGGCTCACCGTCAAGGAGGTGGCGATGGAGCACGGGATCTACGCCACGTTCATGCCGAAACCCCTCGCTTCGGTAGACGGCTCGGGGATGCACCTGCATCTGTCCCTGTTCCAGGGAGACGAGAACGCGTTCCACGACCCGTCTGGAGAACACGGCCTCTCGAAGGTCGCCCGTGGCTTCATCGCCGGCCTGCTGGCGCACGCTCCTGAGATCACGGCGGTGACGAACCAGTGGGTGAACTCGTACAAGCGACTCGTTGGCGGTTTCGATGCTCCGATCTACGAGACGTGGGCTCGCAACGATCAGAGTGCTCTGGTGCGGGTGCCTGCAACGAAGAAGGGCAAGATCGACTCGACCCGTATCGAGTACCGCGCCCCCGACCCGGCGTGCAACCCGTACCTGGCACTGTCGGCGATCCTCTCGGCAGGCCTCGCAGGTGTCGCAGGCAACTACGATCTCCCCACAGAGATGGGATCCGATGTGCTGAAGATGACAGCCGACCAGCGGAGCGAGGCAGGTGTCCGGCACCTTCCACGCAACCTCATCGAGGCGATCACTGCAATGGAGCGCTCCGACCTCGTACGTGACGCGCTCGGTGATCACGTCTTCGAGTGGTTCCTTCGCAACAAGAAGCGCGAGTGGGCCCGATACGAGCAGCACGTCTCACGCTACGAGCTCGAGGAGTACCTTCCCGTCCTGTGAAGTACATCGCTGTGTACCCCGAGGCGCCATCGCCTGCACTTACCGGAGCATTGCTCTCGGTCGGGTACCAACCCGTCCCGATCGGAGGTGTCGGGGAGGCTGGCGCCAAGGAGCCGGAATCGGGCTGGGCCGGGGCCGTCGTCGAGATCGGTAGCGATCCCGATATCGCTGCTTCGGTCGCATCAAAGATCCAGGAGGAGCTCGCGGTCCCTGTGCTCCTGATCGTCGACCGCACCCTGACGCGAGAACTCGACGGCAGAGACGGATTCGACGACTTCATCCTCACGCCTATCGACCCGATCGAGCTCGCGATCCGGCTCGCTCGGATGGGTCTCTCCCCGCTCGAGAACGACCCCGGTGGTGTGGTCCGTCACGTCGACCTCGAGCTCAACACACATACCTATCAGGCGACGATCGCGGGAAGTCCCGTCAACCTCACCTACATGGAGTACGAACTGCTGCGGTTCCTCGTCGAGAATCCGAACCGTGTCTGGAGCCGAGAGCAGCTGCTCTCCAAGGTATGGGGCTACGACTACTTCGGCGGTTCACGCACCGTCGACGTGCACGTTCGGCGCCTCCGCGCCAAGCTCGGCGAGGAACGGGCCTCGTGGATCACCACGGTGCGCTCCGTCGGTTACCGGTTCGGATAGGGAAGTTCACAGCTGCGTCAGTTCACAGATCACAGCTGACAGTTCACAGATCACAGTCGGAAGCCGGGGCTGTTTCTGGATGCTTTCACTTCATCAGT
>CAYLVM010000042.1:0-2924 GCA_964387145.1 uncultured Acidimicrobiaceae bacterium | reverse complement strand
TCACAGATCACAGTCGGAAGCCGGGGCTGTTTCTGGATGCTTTCACTTCATCAGTAACCGATGAAAGACTGCCCCCTATCCGCACATCCTCCAAGGACCCGGTGCCTGCACCCCTGCAGTCGGTGACGGGCGCTCTCTCCTTCGCCCGCCACCGACTGTGAACTGTGAACTTCTCTACCCGAAAGGCACCCACGCAACATCGTCGAGCGTGTCGATGTCCGAGGCAAGCATCCCGGTCTCAGAGATCGTGTACAGCGTGTCGCCGATGACGAGGGACCGTACAATCGGAGCGCTCCAGGAGCAGTCGGGGCACTCCTCACCCGCAGCGTTCGGATGCTCGATGAGGCCGAGTTGTTTGACCCTCTGAGGGCCGATCGCCAGGACGACGGCTCCTGAGAAGTTGTCCTCCTTGCCGGTTCGTTCGTCCCAGGACCATCGCTGCATCGGCAGTATCGAGATACCCTTGGGTGCCCACCACAGGAATGCATGGGTGTCCCACTCGGCCTGTGAGTATGCCTCTTTGAACGTCATACGGGAGAGGCGTTGCGGGTTCGTCGGATCCGACACGTCGAACACCGAGACCTGGGTTCCGAGGGTACGACCTTCATCCGATGCGTCCTGGCCGACACCGAGGAGGAGATCCTCACCGATGGGATGCAGGTACGCCGAGTACCCGTTGATCTTCAGTTCACCGGTGACCTGTGGGTTCGTCGGGTCCGACAGATCCACGATGTAGAGAGGGTCGACCTGACGGAACGTCACGACGTACCCCTTGTCCTCGATGAACCGCACGGCGTAGACACGTTCGTCCTTGCCGAGACCATCGACGTACCCCACCTGGACGAGTTCGTCACCCTTGCGTTGGAGTGTGATGACGGCCGAGTCGGGAATGTCGCTCGATCCCCACCAGGGGTTCTCATCGGTCGTCACGACCCGCAACGTGCCGTCGTACTCGTCCATGGACCACTGCGACAGCAGCGTCCCATCGACCCTGCCCGACGCTACGTACACCGCGGTTGCGGGGTCGGTGATGTCGAACATGTGGATCTGGGTGGTCAGTGACTCGGTCGCCTTGACGTCGCCGCCGGCTTGTTCGATCAACGGCCACGCCATCCACGGAGCCGTTGCGACGTAGAGATTGTCTGTCGATGCGTAGATCGTCTGACCCTCGGCGAGGAGGCCGATGGCGTTTCCGGGTTCGAGGTCCGAGTCGAGGTCGATCGAGAGTACCGATAGCATCGACAGCCCGGAGAACTCGTCGGGGACCCCGACCTGTTCACAACCCAGAAGCGGGCCGTCGGACGTGGTGCCGGCCTTGTGGTCCTCGAGGACGTACCAGGGCACCCAGTTCTCGATCGTGGACTCTTCGATGATCTTCTTGTTGGCATCGAGCGCTTCCTGCTCGGCACGGATGCCGTTGCCCTGCGGGTACTCCCATGCGAAACCGGTCGGACCGGAAACCACGACGACCCGGATCGATCCAGAAGTCATGCGGGACGACAGGATCGTGCCGTCGAGGGTGAGCGTGCGGAGCACTGCCATCGAGGCAGGGTTGGATACGTCGACCTCGGTGAGGACGGTGCGTGGGCTCGAGTACCCCGGCGCAACGTCGGCCGACAGTTCCCGATCCCCGACCGGTCCGATGCCGTATCCCCCTCCGGAGGTCATCACGAGCAGACGGTCGCCTGAGAGGAAGAGTTGCTGGCCCCATCCATCGAGTGGCATCGAAGCAACGACCTCGGGTGTGCTCGAGGTGTCGATCCAGAAGAGTCGTCCCTGAGCAACGACGAAGATGCGCTCACCGTCGGTCTTGACGATGTCCGGCTCGTCGACACCTGCGACCTGGACGTTGGTACCCGAGTAGTCGACGCCCACCCGGCCAGCTCCGTCGACGGCGGGTGCCTGAGACCCGACCGTGTCGAGTTCGGCTGCGGCCTCCTTGAAGACGACGTCCCCGTAGTAGCCACCCCCGTACCCTGCCAGGCCGTACGGCCCGACGAGATCGATCGCATTCCCCTGGACGTAGTCGAGGAACTCGCTGCATCCGGCGAACGGTTGGAGTGCCGGCGCGGCAAAGATGTCGGCCCCTGCCTTGACCCCCGACCCACCCGGTGGTGGTATCGAGGTCGTCGCGGTCGAATCTGTGGTCGTATCCGTTGCGCCTGGAATGGCGGTGCATGCAGTAGCGATCAGCCCCAAGACGGCTACTACAGCGATGATCGTGCGTCGCATCAGCGATCTCCTCTCTCTGTCCCTCGCTACTGCGACGACGAGAGCCCCCGATCAGGTTCCCACAACTTCTCTAGGCGTCTGGCGCTGATACAGCTCGTATACGAGCTGTATCAGCGCCAGACGCCTGAGTGTTAGCCGAACTCGATGCCCTGGGCGAGGGGGAGGTCGTTGGACCAGTTGATCGTGACGGTCTGGCGGCGCATGTAGGCCTTCCATGCATCGGAACCTGCCTCGCGGCCACCACCGGTCTCTTTCTCGCCACCGAACGCCCCGCCGATCTCGGCGCCCGACGTACCGATGTTGACGTTCGCTATACCGCAATCCGACCCCTCCGCTGAGAGGAACCGCTCGGCCGTACGCAGCGAGTCGGTGAAGATCGCAGACGACAACCCCTGCGGCACACCGTTTTGAACCTCGAGGGCCTCCTCGAACGAGTCCACACCGATGACGTACATGATCGGTCCGAACGTCTCCTGTTGCACGATCGGCGCATCCGCAGCGATCTTGATGAGGGTCGGCTCGAAGAAGAAGCCGGTACCGTCGATCTCGTTGCCGCCTGCGAGCAGTTCGCCGCCCTGCTCGAGGGCGATGGCGATCGCTGCCTTCGTGTCGTCGATGGACCGCTGGCTCACCATCGGCCCGATGAGGGTGTCGTCTTCGAGCGGGTCACCGACCTTGATCTGGCCGTACGC
>CAYLVM010000041.1:0-18399 GCA_964387145.1 uncultured Acidimicrobiaceae bacterium | reverse complement strand
GAGATCGCCGTTCAAGGGCTGGCTCATGGCGTGGCTGTCGATCGCCTTCGTGGCCGTGTACGGCACGGTGTTGTTCGTCCTGAACGCTACCCAGGGTGTCGTCTACTACGGCCAGATCGAGATCGCGCGGATCGGTGACCTCGTCCTCGAGTGGGGGTGGTCCGTCGATGGTCTCTCCATCATGATGTACTTCCTCGTCGGTGTCGTTGGAACGCTGGTGTTCACATACGCAAAGAGCTACATGGATGGAGATGTTCGCTTCACGTGGTTCTTCGCTTCGTTCACGCTCTTTGCAGGCGGCATGCTCGTTCTCGTGTCGGCACCGAACCTCATCCAACTGATCGTCGGGTGGGAACTCGTCGGTGTCGCGTCCTACCTCCTGATCGGCCACTATTGGGAGGACTACGACAACGTCGATGCCGCCAACAAGGCCTTCATGGTGAACAAGGTCGCGGACGCGGGTCTCTTCCTGGGTGCGATCATCATGGCGGTATCTGTCGGGTCGTTCCGGTTCAACGACGTCATCGCCGTCGTGGTGAAGGGTGAGGCAGGGCCGCTCAGCCAGTACGCCTTCTGGGCAGGGCTGCTGCTGTTCATCGGCGCGATGGGCAAGTCGGCCCAGTTCCCCCTCCACGTGTGGCTTCCCGACGCCATGGCAGGTCCGACCCCTGTGTCGGCCCTCATGCACGCCGCAACGATGGTCACGGCCGGCGTATACCTCCTCGGGCGCCTCTTCCCGTTTTACATCGACGTGTCGGGGCTGTTTGCAGGGGACGTGCGCAACATCATCATCGTGGTCGGCGGTCTCACGCTGTTCCTCACGGGGTTCCTTGCGATCGTCCAGGACGACATCAAGAAGGTGCTTGCCTACTCGACCGTGAGCCAACTCGGCTATATGATCGCCGCCATGGGAGCAGGCGCGTACACGGCGGGGTTGTTCCACCTCTTCACCCACGCCTTCTTCAAGGCGTTGCTCTTCCTTGGAGCCGGTTCGGTCATCCACGCTGTGCACTCGAACAACATGTCCGACATGGGCGGCTTGCGCAAGAAGATGCCGATCACGTTCTGGACCTTCATCATCGGCACGCTTGCACTCATCGGAGTGTTCCCGTTCGCCGGGTTCTTCTCCAAAGACGAGATACTCGCATCGATGGCGTTCTCCGGAGAGAGCGGTCAGAACGTCGCCAACTTCATCCTGATCCTGGGTATCGCCGGGGCGTTCATCACAGCGTTCTACATGACCCGCCTCGTGGCGCTCACCTTCTTCGGCGAGTACAAGGGCCATGCACATCCGCACGAGTCACCCAAGATGATGACCTACCCCCTCATCGGGCTCGCATTCTTCGCGGTCACTGCGGGCTGGGCGAACATCCCTGGCGTCTACAACGGTTTCACGGAGTGGTTGGCGACACGGGTACCACTTACGGGTATGGGCGACCACGAGGCAAGTGGGTTCGATTGGCCCCTTGTGTTGCTCACGTCTGGCATCGTCATCGCATCGGTGGTGATCGGCTGGCTCATCTACAGCCGGGACGCCGAGACACAGGTCCAGCGCGACCGGTTGCGCATCCCGGTGCTGTGGCCACTCTTCGAGAACCTCTACTACATCGATGATTTCTACATGTTGGGCATCGTGCGGCCGACGATGGGTCCGCTCGCGAAGCTCGTCCTGTGGATCGACATGAACATCGTTGATGGGATCGTCAACGCGGTCGGTGCAGGGTCTCTTGCTACCGCGAAAGCCGTCAGGATCACAGACGAGAACGTGGTCGACGGCATGTACAACGCAACCGGTGCCGCCACCGGTGCGACAGGGAGCGTGCTGCGGCGGACCTTCACCGGTCATGTTCAGCAGTACGCAGCGTTCAGTTTCATCGGCGTTCTCGTGATCGTCGTTCTGTTCATCATTTTCTAGGAGGAGCTACGAGATGGATTGGTTCGAGAACGGTTGGGGCCTGAGCCTCATCGTCTTCTTGCCTGTCGTCGGCGCGGCAGTGGTACTTGCGATACCGAAGGCGAAGGAGGAGGCCCTCAAGTGGGTCGCTCTCCTCTTCGCCCTCGCAACGCTGGCCCTTGCCGTCGTCCTGGCGGTGAGATTCGACTATTCGGCTGCCGATACGTATCAGTTCGGTACAGCACCAGATACAACGTGGATCAGTGCGATCAACGCCAACTTCCACATCGCCGTGGACGGGATCTCCCTCCCGATGATCGTGCTTGCCTCGTTCATCACGGTCCTTGTCATCGTGTATTCGTGGAACCACTGGCCGGAACCGCACAACCCGAAGCTCCTCCTCGTGTTCGTGCTCATCCTCGCGGCCGGAATGACGGGTACGTTCGTGGCACTCGACCTCGTGTTGTTCTTCCTCTTCTTCGAGGTCGTGCTGCTCCCGATGTACTTCATGATCGGTATCTGGGGTGACCGCGGGATTCGCGAGGTACCGGTGTTTGGATGGAAGATCGAGATGCGCCTCTACGCATCGCTGAAGTTCTTCGTCTTTACCCTGTTCGGCTCGGCGTTCATGCTGCTCGGGTTCATCGCCCTCTACTTCAAGTCAGAGGAGGTGCTTGGGTATCGCAGTTTCTCGATGGTCGAGCTCTCCAATCTTGGAGCTGCGGGAGCCTTCACCGGGACGTTCGCGTTTCTCGTGTTCCTCGGTCTGTTCCTTGGGTTCGCAGTAAAGGTGCCGATGTGGCCGTTGCACACGTGGCTGCCCGACGCACACACAGCAGCTCCAACGATCGGCTCCGTCATCCTCGCCGCGGTCCTCTTGAAGCTCGGTACGTACGCGTTCATCCGCATCGCCATCCCGATCCTTCCCCAAGAGGCCCTTCGGTGGGCGCCGTTCATCGGAATCCTCGCGGTGATCGGCATCATCTATGGATCCCTTGCCTGTCTCGCGCAGACCGACGTCAAACGGCTCATCGCGTACTCGTCGGTCGGCCACATGGGGTTCGTCATGCTCGGCATCGCGACGATGACCGACATCGGTCTCAACGCTGCGATCATCGGCATGGTTGCCCACGGTCTCATCACCGGCCTCTTGTTCTTCATTGCAGGGTCGATGGCGCACCGATATCACACGCGGGACATGCGTCGCCTCGGTGGCAACATGCTCCTCATGCCCAAGATGGGCCTCTTGTTGGGGTTCGCAGCCATGGCGTCGCTCGGTCTCCCCGCACTTGCAGGGTTCTGGGGTGAGTTCATGGCGTTGCTTGCAGCGTTCAACCCTGCCGAAGCGATCGGGCAGACCCCGCTGTTCCGTGTCCTGATGGTCATCGGGGCCGTCGGCACTGTCCTCACCGCCGGCTACATGCTCTACATGTTGAGGAACGTCAACTTTGGAGAGCCTGCCGAGGAGTGGTCCGGTACCGAGTTCCATGATGTCGACCGTTCCGAGTGGTTGGCATGGGCTCCACTCGTCCTCGGCACGATCGCCCTCGGTGTGTTCCCGAAGCTCGTCTTCGGTGCAACGAATGACGCCGTCGTCGGACTCCTCCAGAAGGCGTTCGGAGGCTGACGTGACCAACCTCGACTACCACGCACTCCTCCCGGAGATCATCCTCGCCGCCACGGTGATGGTGACACTGGTGGTCGATCTCGTCACGCGACGCAAGCAACTCGTTGCGATCACGGCGATCATCGGCATGTTCGCAGCGTTCGTTCCCGTCATCACGCTGGCGTTCTGTGACAGCCTGTCGTTCTGCACGGCCTCCGGCGCCGAGCGCGTCCTCTTCGACGGAACGTACGTCGTGGACAGCTACTCGCTCGTGCTCAAGGGCGTGTTCATCTTTGCAGCCTTCATGGTGCTGCTCGTGTCGGTCGGGTACCTCGGCTCCGACCGGTACTACGAGGGCGAGTACTACTTCCTCCTCGTGGCATCGACGCTCGGCGCCGTCGCCATGGCCTCCTCGCGCGACTTCCTGACCATGATCGTCGCCCTCGAACTCGTCACAGCTCCGGCGTTCCTGCTGTCGGGTTGGCGCAAGGGCGACTCGAAGTCGAACGAGGCGGCGCTCAAGTTCTTCATCACCGGCGTGCTGGCGCTCGCCCTGACCCTGTTCGGGGTCTCGATGCTCTACGGCCTCACCGGATCCCTGCTGTTCACAGACGTCGCTGCTGCAGCACCCGGAATCAGCCACATTCCGCTGTTCACCCTGGCGGTCATCTTCATCCTCCTCGGATTCGGGTTCAAGGTCTCGGCTGTGCCGTTCCACTTCTGGACGCCGGACACCTATGAAGGTGCACCGACCCCGGTCACCGCATGGCTCTCCGTGGGCTCCAAGGGTGCAGGGTTCGTCGGCCTCCTCTCGATCGCCTACCTCGCCCTACCGAGCGAGTCGGCGATCTGGGGCCCACTCTTGTGGATCGTTGCTGCCCTGTCGATGACCGTCGGCAACGTCGTTGCGATCCAGCAGACGAACGTCATCCGCATGCTCGGGTACTCATCGATCGGACACGCCGGCTTCATGCTTGCGCCGTTCGGTGCAGCAGCAGCATCCGGCATGACAGACCTCAGCCCGCTTTTCGGTGCCACCGTGACGTACTTCATCATCTACGCGGTGATGAACCTCGGCGCCTTCGCTGTTGCGATCATCATCGGATCGAGGGTGGGTTCCTACGACCTCGACGACTGGCGAGGGTTGATGCGCTACGCACCGGGCGTCACACTCACCCTTGCCCTGTTCTTCATGTCCCTTGCGGGTATCCCACCGCTCGCCGGTTGGTTCGCGAAGTTCGCGATGTTCTCGGCAACCATCGGCGTCGGGAACTGGTGGGGGTACTCCATAGCGATCGTCGCAGCGATCAACGCTGTGATCGCATTCGTGTACTACGCCAAGGTCATCCGCTCGACGATGTTCGACCAGGTACCCGACGGAGTGGACATCGCCGAACTCGAGGCGAAGACGGTTCCCGGCGCAGCAGGCCTTGCCGTTGGTATCGCTGTCGTCGGGGTCATCCTGCTCGGAGTCTTCCCAGGCATCGTTGCGGATCTTGGCCAGTTCTCCACCTCGATGTTCACCGCTCTCGGCGGGTAGCTCTGGGGCGTGGCGTTACGGCGTGGGCAGGAGGCAGCGCCTGAGGTCGAGTCGTTTCACCCCTTCGTACCAAGAGCCCCTGGTCTGATCGATCGCCGTTCGATGGCTCGCGACCTTGCCGGGTAAGCCCGGATCGGTTCAGACATGGCGCGCCCCTGTCGATACACCGGCATGCCCGGGATGCAGGAAACCCGACTGGAACGACCATAGGATGCGTCGCAGATGACCGGTGCCAAGAGCCATCAGACACAGCGTGCGTCCAGTGTGGGCCTGCCGCTGGCCGAGTTCACGCGAGTGTTGATCGGGATCATCGTGTTCACCATCCCGTTCTTCTCATCGAACGCCATCGATGGCCGTGGACCGATCGTGTTGGTCGTTGGTGTCGGCCCCATTCTCGTCTTGCTGGTTCTCGTGGCTCTGCAGTTGCCCAGATCATCGTTCAAGAAACGGTGGAACGCAGCGGTGTGGATCCTCATCTCAGTGCCGGGACTGATGGCTGTAGCAGGGATCTTTCATTCGACCTTGGGTGGCTGGTCGGCCATCCTGTACGCGACTGCCGCGTCGGCCACGGGCTTCGCCATCGGGGTGATGGACCGTGCCGATGTCAGGAGGTTCGTGGCTCTTCCGCTGCTGGCGGCGGCAGCGATCCAGTCGATTCTTGCGGCAGCTCAGTTGTGGACCGGAGACGGCATCGTTCCTTCAGTGATTGTGAAGGACATCACCGTGGAAGTGATCGATGGCATTGCCCGGCCACAAGGAACGATGAACCACGTATACGGACTCGCCGCTCTTGGCCTGCTTGCTCTCGGGGCATGGGCAGCCGTGAGGAAGAAGAACGACGCCTCGGGCATCCTGGTGCTTGGAGCGGTTGGAGCGACGAGTGCGTTGATCGCGATGACGTTCTCGCGTTCTGCACTCCTCGGCGTCTTGGCGATCGTCGCACTCCTCGTGCTATCAGCCAGGCGGGGTGACCGCGGGGCAGCCGTTCTCGCCGGAGTGATAACAGTCGCCTACGTCGTCACGGTCATCCTCACATTGTCGAGTTGGACTGCAAGAGCCGACCAGACGGTGACCGCGAACCTCGATGACGCATCCCTCGGACGCCTGACACTGATCACTCAGGCCTTCGAATTGATCAAGTCGGATCCGCTCACGGGTGTCGGCCCCGGCTTGTATCACACGACCCTCTTCGAGCGTGACATGGTCGACGAGCAGTACCCCTACATCGTCCACAACTACCCGCTTGCCTTCGCCGCTGAGAACGGTGCGATCGCTGGTGTGGTGATCGCTGCACTCCTCATCTGGCTGGGCGCTGTGGCTGTTCGTGCGGGCCCATCTCTTGCCGCCATGTTCTTCGGGCTTCTGCCTCTCCTCATGCTCGACGTCATGCACTACGGAGTACCCGTGGGCCAGCTGATGCTCGGCGTGTGGCTCGGCGTTCTTGCTGCAGCCCTCCGTTGGTCGGAATCGGATCGGCCCCACGTGACGTCGCAGGCGGCAGGATCTCTGCCGACTCCCTGAGAGAGAACGGATGCGAGGGATGTACGGTCGTCTGTCGTCTGTCTATTGTCCTCACATGAGTTTCCCCAGCACCGTGGACGACCTCGAAGCGGCATTCATCGAGCGTGACTACGTCCCGGAGCGGGGACTGTCCGTTGCGATCCACCTCGCAGTGCAGATGGGACGCCCCCTGTTCGTCGAAGGCGAGCCTGGTGTTGGAAAGACAGAGATCGCCAACGTGCTGACATCGATCAGCGGTGGTGAGCTGATTCGGCTCCAGTGTTACGAAGGACTCGACGCTTCACATGCACTGTACGAATGGGACTATGCACGCCAGATGCTCGCCATCCGTTTGCTCGAGGCGACCGGCGGCGACGTCGACGTTCACGACATCATGAGCGAGGAGTACCTCATCGCTCGCCCCCTCCTCCAGGCGATCCGCAGGTCAGCCGAAGGCCTCCCGACGGTCCTGTTGATCGATGAACTCGACAGGGCCGATGAGGAGTTCGAGGCGTACCTTCTCGAGCTTCTCTCGGACTTCCAGATCACCATCCCCGAGGTCGGCACCGTGCGAGCGGACACGCCGCCGATGGTCGTCATCACGTCGAACAGGACTCGTGAGATCCACGATGCCGTCAAGCGCCGCTGCATCTACCACTGGATCGACTACCCGAGCATCGAGCGCGAGGTCGCGATTCTCCACAAGAAGGCGCCGGGGACCTCCGAGATGCTGACGCGGGAACTCGCGGAGGCGATGCACAAGCTCCGGAACCTCGACCTCTTCAAGCCGCCGGGCGTCGCCGAGACGGTCGACTGGGCACGAGCGTTGGCGGTTCTCGGCGAGGTGCAGCTCTCCCCTGAAGCCGTCGACGCAACGCTCGGTGTGATCGTCAAGTACCAGGAGGACATGGCAACGGTGCGTTCCGCCGGAACCGCGTCCCTCCTATGACTATCGATGGTGATACAGCGGCCGGGAATCTGATCGTGTTCGTTCGATCGCTCCGATCCAACGGATTCGCTGTTACACCTGCAACGACCGGGAACCTCGTCGAGGCTGTACGCATCGTCGGGATGCATCGAGGGGCAGACGTCCGTGAGGCGTTTCGCGCCGTGGTCGTGACGAGTCGTGGTCAGAACGCGATGTTCGATGACCTCTTCGACCGGTTCTTCTCTGGGGATGTGGTGATAGCCCTCGACGCCGTCGTCGAGCGGGTTGTACAGCGTACGCCGCTGCACCGGGTCCAGCGGATCGGCGCGGCGGGCGGCACATCGGGGGACGACGGTGACGATCGTGACGATGTGCTCGACGTGGTCGGGGGCTCTGAGACGGAGAAGTTGATGGATGTGGACTTCTCCGAACTCAGCGACGACGAAGCGGCTGCCGTCGCTGTGATCCTTGCGTCGATGACATGGAGCCCGTCATCGGTTCGCTCCAGACGCTGGCGTCCGGCATCGAACGGGTCGGCACCGGACCTTCGCCGGACGATGCGGATGTTGACGGGCCCTGGAGGGGACCTGATGCCGCTCGCGTTCTCCGAGCGACGACTCCGTCAGCGGCCGCTCATCGTCATCGCGGATGTTTCGGGCTCGATGGAGCGGTACTCCGAGATGTTGCTCCACTTCATCCACGGTGCCCAGTTCAGGTTCCGAACCGTCGAGTCCTTCGTCTTTTCGACTCGCCTCACCAGGATCACGCGCCAGCTCCGTCGTAGGAACCCGTCCGAGGCTCTCGCCGACGTCGCCCGTGCGGTCCCCGACTGGTCGGGCGGAACCCGCATCGGCGATGCGATCGGAACCTTCAACCGCGACTGGTCACGCAGGGTCGGCGGAGCCGGACCCATCGTCCTGATCATCTCAGACGGCTGGGACACCGGGGAACCCGATCACCTCGCGCTCGAGATGCGGCGCCTCTCACGGGCCGTTCACCAGGTCGTCTGGCTGAACCCCCTCGCCGGCCACGCGCAGTTCGCTCCTGAAGCTCGCGGGATGGCCGCTGCGCTTCCGTTCGTCGACGACTTGTTGGCGGGGGGAACCGCCCGTAACCTTGTTGACCTGGTCGGGCTTCTACAGTCAAGTGATCGAGCGAGGAGCGTTGCCGCACGATGAGAGAAGTTCTCGAGATCCACAACCGCTGGACACAAGAAGGCAAGGCCGTTGCCGTTGCCACCGTCGTCGCCGTCAAGGGGTCGGCACCACGAGGGGTTGGCGCCAAGATGCTGATCTCGTCAGATGGTGAGATGGAAGGCAGCGTGAGCGGTGGCTGTGTGGAGAACGATGTGCGTGAACACGCCGCAGCAGTCCTCGCAACCGGTACCCCCCGTCTCGTCACCTACGGCATTGCAGATGACGAAGCGTTCGAGGTCGGTCTCACCTGCGGTGGCACGATCGAGGTGTTCATCGCACCATGGTGAGTGACGTCCTCAACGCCCTTGCGGCGCTCAAGAAAGAAGAACGACTCGGTGCGATGCTCACCGTGATCGACGGGCCAGACCTCGGGTCGTCCGTCGTCGTCGATCGAGCGACGGGGGACATTGCAGGTGACGGATCACCGTGGCTCGACGATGACATCATCTTTGATGCGAACACCCTCATGGACAGGGAGGAGAGCAGATCGTTGATGTTCGGTGAGCGCCGCATCTTCATCGACACGATCGCCCCATCACCGATCATGCTGATCTTTGGCGCAGGTCACATCGCACAACCGTTGTCGCTGTTCGCCCGCGAGCTCGGGTTCCGCGTCGTGGTCGCCGATGCCCGTGCTGCATGGGCGACGCCCGAGCGTTTTCCCGATGCCGATGAACTGATCGTCGCGTGGCCTGAGGCGGTCTTCGATCACATCGAGCCGGACCGCAGAACCTACGTCGTACTCTTGAACCACGACAGCCGTTTCGAGATCCCCGTGTTCCACGCTGTGCATTGCAAACCCATCAGGTACCTCGGTGCGATGGGGTCTCGACGAACCCATGCAATGCGGGTGGAGCGACTGATGGCCGAAGGCTGGAGCCAGGATGAGGTCGACGCGATCCACGGGCCCATCGGCCTCGACCTCAAGGGGAAGACCCCGGCGGAGACGGCGGTAGCGATCCTCGCAGAGATCGTCCAGGTACGGTATGGGGCAGGTAGCGCCACATCGTTGCGTGGTACGGACACCCCGATTCACGCGCTGTAGGAGACACCATGAACATCACCGAACAGTTCACCGTCACGCAACCGATCGCAGAGGTCTGGACCCTCTTCCACGATGTACCTGAACTCGCCCGCTGTCTCCCCGGCGCCGAGCTGACGAGTGACAACGGCGACGGGACGTACGATGGACGGGTGTCGGTGAAACTCGGCCCGATCTCAGCATCGTTCGAAGGAACGGCGACGGTCACCTTCGATGACGAGGTGTACACGTCGAGCATCAAAGGCCGTGGCGTGGATCGCTCCGGTGGCAGCCAGGGGCAGGTGGCCGTCGATGTCCGGTTGGTCGAAGCCGATGCAGCGACCACCGACGTGACGATCGATGCGAAGGTCACTCTCGCAGGCCCGATCGCTCAGTTCGGTAGGACCGGGCTGGTGAACGAGGTCTCGAAGCGGTTGATCGACGAGTTCTCGTCGTGTCTCCACGCGAAACTCGACGCCACGACGGCCGAGGATGCAGCGGTGATCACGGCGTCCGAGGTTCATGGCCTGACGTTGTTCCTCTCGAGCACGTGGTCGGCCCTCGTTGGGTGGATCGCCTCGCGTTTTTCCCGTTCCGGGGAGTAGTTCACACTTCTCTGTGCATCGATCGTCCGCGTCCTCTAGGGTGAAACAGGTGCCGGTGCGACGCGCCGTGCCCCATTTCTCTGAGTCGACGGGAGGGTCGTACCTTGGAAGTCAGCATCTCAGTCAACGGAACGAGTCAGAGCAGTGATGTGGAACCGCGAAGGTTGCTGGTCCACTATCTGCGCGAGGACCTCGGTCTCACCGGTACCCATGTCGGGTGCGAAACGGGGTACTGCGGAGCATGTACGGTCATCGTCGATGGCCGTGCCGTCAAGTCCTGCACCATGTTCGCCGTCCAGGCCGACGGCGCCGAGGTGAGAACGGTCGAGGGCGCAGCAAACGATGGAGAGCTGCACCCGGTACAAGAAGGGTTCTGGGAGCGCCACGGCCTCCAGTGCGGATACTGCACACCCGGCATGATCATGAGCTCCATCGCGCTCCTCGAGGAGAATGACGACCCGAGCGAGGATGAGATACGACACGGTATCGAAGGCAACCTGTGCCGATGCACGGGATACCACAACATCGTGCGGTCCGTCCAGTACGCGAGTGCCAAGCTGCGTGGTGAAGAGCCACAAGGTGCATCGGCGGAGGTGACGACGTGAGTACCACGAGCGTGATGGGCGGCATCGTCCGCCGTAAGGAAGACCCCTCGCTGATCCAGGGCAAGGGCCGATACGTCGACGACATCAAGAGGTCGGGCGAACTGGCAGTTGCGTTCGTGCGCAGCCCGTTCGCTGCAGCGACGATCAGCAGCATCGATGCGTCTGAAGCACTCGCCCTCGACGGCGTTCACGCCGTATACACCATCGATGACGTCCGCCACCTCGGGGTGACTCCTGCACAGGTCGCGGTCGGGACGCTCCGACCGTTGCTGGCCGACGGTGCCATCAAGCATGTTGGTGAGGCCGTTGCCATGGTGGTCGCTGATGACCGCTACATCGCTCAGGACGCAGCGGATCTCGTCTTCGTCGACTACGAGCCGACAGACGCGGTCATCGATCTCAAGGACGCGATGGCAGACACCATCCAAGTCCACGAAGGACTGCCGAACACACTGCTCACCTGGGCAGGGCACGCGTGGTGGGAAGGCGTTGTCGAGCTCCCCGATCCGTCTCCAGGCATCCAGGAGGCAAAGGAGCGGGACGACACCGTGGTCGTGAGCCTCGAGATGGTGAACCAGAGGCTCATCCCAACGGCGATCGAGCCGAGAGCGGTGCTTGCCGACTGGAACGATGGGTACGGTTCGGTAGAGCTGTGGACGTCGTCGCAGATTCCCCATGCGGTCGCCGGAGCGATCGGGGTGACCTTCGGGATCCCCTCGAACAAGGTCAGGGTCGTCGCACCAGAGGTCGGCGGAGGCTTCGGTCTCAAGCTCAACCTGTACCCGGACGAGTTCCTTTGTTGCTTTGCATCCAAGGAACTCGGAAGGCCCGTACGGTGGACCGAGACACGCCGTGAGGCTGCTGTGTCTTCGATCCAGGGCCGCGGGTGGATCGGGACGGCAACGATCACCGGGACGAGCGACGGCAAGATCCTCGGCTATGAGCTCGATGCGATCTGTGACATGGGCGCATACTCCCAGAACTTCACCGTAGCGATTCCGCTGCTCGGCCTCTTCGTGGCACCGGGGCAGTACGACATCCCGACGTCCTACGCACTCCACTGTGTCGTGACGAACACACCGACAACGGATGCGTACCGTGGTGCAGGCAGGCCAGAGGCCGCCTACTACCTCGAGCGGATCATCGATGTGTTCGCCAGAGAGATCGGCATGGATCCTGCAGACGTCAGGAAGGCGAACTACTGGAAGAAGGAGCAGTTCCCCGTCACGACCGCCGTCGGGATGACGATGGACTCTGGCGACTACGAGACCAACCTCGACGCGTTGCTCTCGAGGGTCGGCTATGAGGAGCTCAAGGCGAAGCGGGACGCTGCACGGGCCGAAGGCAGGCTGCTCGGTATCGGCCTGAGCACGTACGTGGAGGTCTGCGGGTTCGGTCCTTCCGCGCTCACCGGCCTCGGCTTCTCATGGGCGGGCTACGGCCTTCCGACCGCCTTCAACGGCTCCGGCGTCGTGAGGGTCCAGCCTGACGGGACGTGCACGGTCACGATCGGCACCGGGCCGAGTGGCCAGGGCCATGAAACGACGTGGGCACAGATCGTCTCGGATGGCCTCGGGATCCCGATGGACGACATCGAGGTCCAGCACGGTGATTCGAACGACTCACCGATGGGTGTCGGCACGTTCGGGTCGCGATCCATCGCCGTCGATGGGTCTGCGACCTACGAGGCGACCAACCGGGTCAAGGAGAAGGCTGCTGTCATTGCAGGCCATCTCCTCGAGGCTGCGCCGGAGGACGTCCAGTTCGCCGATGGTGGCGCCCACGTTGCGGGATCACCCGACCGTTCAGTCACCTGGGCACAGATCGCTGAGTCGGCGTACCAGCCCCACACCCTCCCTGAGGGGGTCGAGGGTGGCCTCGAGTCGTCGGTCGTGTTCTCACCACCAAACGCAACGTGGCCGTTCGGATCGCACCTGGCGCTCGTCGAGGTCGACCCCGACACCGGTGACGTCGACATTCTCGAGTACTGGGCAACCGACGACTGTGGCAACGTCATCAACCCGATGATCGTCGACGGCCAGGTACATGGCGGTATCGCACAGGGCATTGCACAGGCGCTCTTCGAGGAGGCGATCTACGACGACACGGGCAACCTGCTGACCTCATCGCTTGCGGACTATCCGCTGCCGGCCGCAGAGAGCCTCCCGATGTTCTCACTTGACCGCACGGTCACGGTCACGGATGTGAACCCGCTCGGAGTCAAGGGGATCGGGGAAGCCGGTACGATCGGGTCTGCACAGACGATCGTGAACGCGGTCGTCGACGCGGTCAGCCATCTCGGTGTCAAACACATAGACATGCCGTTGCGACCCAAACGTGTGTGGCAGGCGATCCAGGATGCGAGGAACTGACGATGTATCCACCGAACTTCGAATATGTCGCACCCGCCTCCCTCGAGGAGGCACTCTCGGCACTCGCCGAAGCCGACAACGCCAAGGTGCTCAGTGGAGGTATGAGCCTCATCCCGTTGATGAAGATGCGGTTGGTGCGTCCCACCACCGTGATCGACATTTCACGGATTCCCGGTCTCGATACGATCACTGATGAGGGCGACCACATCAGCATCGGGGCGATGGTTCGCCATGCCCAGACCGCGACGGATCCGATCGTGAACGAACATGCCACGGCACTCGCCCAGGCGGCGGCTGCAACGGCAGACGTTCAGGTGAGGAACCAGGGAACGACGTGTGGGTCGATCGCCCACGCCGACCTCGCTGCCGATCAGCCTGCGGCGATCCTGGCACTCAACGCCACGATGGTTGCAGCCTCTGTGCGGGGCACGAGGGAGATCCCTGCAGCGGATTTCTTCGTCGATACGTTGACGTCTGCCCTCGAGTCCGACGAGATCCTCACCGCGATCTTGGTCCCGAAGGGCGGCAAGTCGGTGTACCGCAAGCTGGGAAGGCGAGGGGGCGATTCTGACTACCCGATCGCCGCCGCGGCTGCGTGGGTCGACGCATCGAACGGGACGATCTCGGATGCCCGCATCGCTGTGACCGGGGTCAGTTCGAAACCGTACCTGGCTACCACGGCAGCTCGAGCAGTTGTCGGGACGGACGGGTCGAGTGAGGCCATCGCCGCTGCTGCGTCCCAAGCAACCGACGGCGTGGTCGTGCTCGAGGATCTCTACGGCACCGTTGACTACCGCACGCACCTCGCGAGCGTGTATGTACGACGGGCTCTGGAGGATGTGCTGCAATAGAAGGCGGGCCCACACTCGATGGATCACCGCCGCGTTTTGTGGCGGTGATCCTCGCTGCGGGGGAGGCCGTGCGAATGGGTACACCCAAGCAGGTGCTGGCCTACGGGGACACCACGATGGTCGGTGCGGTCCTCGACGCTGCGAGGCGGTCGCGCGCCGTCGATGTCGTTGTTGTCACAGGATTTCACAGCGAGCAGGTCGAGCCTGCAGTCGGTTCTCGAGCCCGCATCGTGCACAATCCGAACGCAGTGTCGGGGAACATGTCGTCCCTCATCGTCGGACTCGATGCTGTGACAGATGCCGACGGCGTGATCGTTCTCCTCTCCGACATGCCCCAGGTGACGCCCGATGTCATCGACACGTTGATCGACGGCGTGTCTCAGCACGGGGAGCGAGCCGGATGGGTGGAGTACAGCGACGGCCCCGGTCATCCGGTGGCCCTGGCTGCGGCGAGTTTCGACGAGGTGAGGGACCTCCGCGGGCCGAAGGCACTGTGGCGGTATCTCGAAGCCCTCGAATCGTCCGACGTGGCAGTGGTGAAGGTGGGAACTCCGAAGCCAACCGATGTCAACACGCAGGAGGACTACGAGCGCGTCACCCGATCGGTTCCGACCCGGGAACAGGGCTGCCACCGAGATTGACCGAGATGTCGCTTATCGCAGCATCCATCAGTGCCCGGGGTTGGAGCGGGTAGCGGTCGCTCGCCCACACCTCCTCGCCGGTCGGAAGGATCACCTGGTGGCGGGCACCCTTGATCATCTCGTTGATGAGCGGCGAACCGTCATGACGGTGCGGAGCGAGATGCACATGGAGATGGGGAACGGCGTCACCGAAGATGTAGGCATAGACGAGATCTGCCCCGGTCGCCTGCTTGATGGCCCGCGACGCGTCTGCGATGGCGGTGCCGAACGTGGCTGCTTCGTCCCCGTCGAGCGCGGTGATGTCACGGATATGGCGCTTCGGTTCGAGGTAGGAGAACCCGGCGACCTCCCCGACGCGGACGGTCGTCAGACGCCACAGGTCATCGCTCCACACCTCGGTGCGCATGAGCGCGTCATCCATCGCCGTGCCCTGGCACAGCGGGCAGTCAGAGTCCTGCATGACCCCAACCTACACTGCGCGGTGTGAAGAGGCAGGTCATTTCCCGCATCCAGGTCGACGGCGCGCTGCGATTCGACGAGTTCATGGAGATGTGTCTCTACGACTCCGAAGCCGGCTTCTATGGCGCCGGACGCGTTCGTCCGGGTGAACACGCCGACTTCGTGACATCTCCTGAGGTGAGTCCCTGGTTCGGACGACTTGTCGGTCGGTGGGCGGCGAAGGTGGCGGGTGGGGATGGTTTGCTCGTGGAGGCCGGGGCAGGATCAGGGTCGCTCCTCGAGCCGCTGCTGGAAGAAGCCGGCAACGAGTTCCTCCGGGCGTATGCGCTCGAGGTCTCTACGACAGCCCGTGAGACGATCTCGGGGAGACTGCCGGAGGTCGCAACCGTGTCTCGGTGGGACGAGGTTCCAAGAGGGGGATGCGGCGTCGTGATAGCGAACGAACTGCTCGACAACCTCCCGTTCAGGCTCGTCGACAGACACGATGACGATTGGATCGAGTACTGCGTCGGTGCCATCGATGACACGCTGACGATGGAGCACCGGAGAGACGACGAACTTGCTGCTTGGTGCGACAGTGCGATGGGAGAGGTTCCCTCCGGGTCCCTCATGACGGCTCAGATCGGTGCGTCACGATGGGTCGGCGATGTCGTCGGGCACTTCGACGAGATGTACATGTGCATCATCGACTACGCAGCGTCCACGGCCGAGCTCGCCGGACGACCTCGGAACGACGTGGTGCGCACTTACCACGGCCATCGGACGGGGTTCGACTTCCTTGCGGAACCCGGAGTCACAGACATCACCACCGACGTCAACATCGACACGGTGGTGCGAGCCGCCCGTTCCTGTGGTGCCACGATCACGACAACAGATCAACGGTCGTTCCTCCTGGGTCTCGGTGCGAACTCGGTGCTCGAGGAGCTGGTCGACAAGGAGCACGAGCGTGCTCGGGCCGGCGATACGATGGGCCAACTCGTTGCTCGATCCGAGGCAACGAACCTGCGCGCCCTCCTGGACCCGGGTGGTCTCGGCGGTTTCACCGTGTTTCTGATCGAAAAGGGAACCTGAGACCCCGGTCGATACGTCACATACAGGAACGAGGAGATTCGCGATGAGATTGCTGACAACTGCCGTGGTGATTGCCGTTCTGGCGGCAGCATGCGCATCGAGCGGTGAGGATGAGATCGGAGGATCTGCCGGGGAACCGCTGTTGCCCGACGTCACTTCGAGCCCAAGTTCGTCGCCTTCCGACGTCTCTCCGATTCCGGTGGAACCCGGAGACGGCATCGGCGATGGGAGCGGAGGCGACGGCCTCCCTGATGTCTCACGCGCCCTCGCAGCCGAGGTCGACCAGGCGATCGCCGATCTGGCGTCGCGCCTCGGAGTCGACACCTCCAGTATCACCGTCGTGGTCGCACACGAACTGACCTGGCCGGATGGGTCGCTCGGGTGTCCGGAACCCGGCGGCATGTACACGCAGGCCCTCGTCGACGGCTACCGCATCGAACTGACCGACGGCGACGCCGTCTACCCATATCATGGCGCGGCCGGCCGGCCCCCATTCCTCTGTGAGGACGTTCCGGGTGGAGATGATGGACCAGGGAGGAACCTCATCCCTCCGACGACCACTCCCTGAGACCGTGAGACCTGGACTGTCCGTTCGCTCCGCATGGTGCCAGCCCGCGGTTGATCCAGATCGATGTGCTGGGATTCACCAGCGACTTTTCACCGCTCCTGTCGAACAACCACTCGACGGGCGGAACGTGCTTCGGCGACTCCGGTGGTACGAACTTCCTCGGCGACTCGAAGATCGCGGTCGGAGTTGCCTCCTTCGGGCTCAGCGGGAACTGTGCCGGTACCGGCGGTGTTATCCGCATGCATCGTCAGAACATTCTGGACTTCACCGATGACTTCATGAACCCGTAAGGTAGAACAGCCGACTCGACAGGTGAAGGTGGGGCGGATATCCGTCCCACCTTCCCGTTTCGTACTCGGGTGTGGCCGGTACCCTCGGCACATGAACAACGTCAAGACCGCTGCGTTGCTCGGGTTCCTGGGCGCGCTCTTCGTTGGAGTCGGCTACCTCCTCGGAGGGGTACAGGGAGGCCTGCTCGCTCTCGGGTTCGCCGTCCTGTTCAACTTCTGGATGTATTTCGCCTCGGACAAGATCGCTCTGAAGGCCGCCAGAGCCAGACCCGTCGAGCCCATTGATCTGCCGAACGTGTACTCGATCGTCTCGTCTCTTTCACAGCGCGAGAACATGCCGATGCCAGGGATCTTTCTCATCGACTCCCCTCAGCCGAACGCGTTCGCTACGGGCCGCAGCCCCAAGCATGCGGCCGTTGCGGTGACCACCGGAATCCTCGACCTGCTCGACAACAGAGAACTCGAGGGAGTCCTCGCACACGAGCTCGCCCACGTCAAGAACCGTGACATCCTGATCGCGACGGTCGCAGCGACGATCGCTGCTGCGCTGTCGTTCCTGGCGCGCTGGGTGTTCTGGTCCGGTCTCGGTGGCCGGCGGAGCAACAACAGCGGAGCGTTCGGCGCACTCATCGGTATCGCAGCGATGATTCTTGCACCGCTCGCTGCCGCTCTCATCCAGATGGCGATCAGCCGGAGCAGGGAGTTCGAGGCGGATCACGATGGTGCGACATCGACCGGGTCACCGCTGGCTCTCGCAAGCGCCTTACGCAAGATCGCGGTCGGGACGGCACGGGTGCCGATGGATGTGAACCCTGCCGTGTCGCAGCTCTTCATTGCTGACCCGTTGAAGGCGTTCGGGTCGAAGGGACGACAGGGCAGAATGGGGAAGATGTTCTCCACGCACCCTCCGATCGAGGAACGCATCGAACGACTCGAACGCCAGGCGTACGGCGTCGTCTGACGATCAGCGGTGGGCCTGCACCGATCCACAGAACGGTGTGGTCACCAGGGCGCTATCCTCGCCCCTGCTTCGCCAACGTGGCGATCGAACCCTGCCGGGATACCCAAGTGGCCAAAGGGAGCAGACTGTAAATCTGTTGGTATTTACCTTCGGAGGTTCAAATCCTTCTCCCGGCACGAGTGGATGACTTCCGCTTTTCCGACCGTCCGGTTCGCCGGACGCACAACTGAATACGTGCCTCCTTAGCTCAGTGGCAGAGCACCTCCATGGTAAGGAGGGGGTCCCGGGTTC
>CAYLVM010000040.1:0-18816 GCA_964387145.1 uncultured Acidimicrobiaceae bacterium | reverse complement strand
ACCAGTGCCATCTCGCGCACCGAGTACTGGAGTGGGCGTTGCAGGACTCGAACCTAAAGACTCGACGCAGAACTCACCCAGGCACACCGCACAAGACCATCACCGCCACACCAGCAACGATGCAAGGCAAGAGACCGCGGGATACCTCGAACCAGTGCCATCTCGCGCACCGAGTACTGGAGTGGGCGTTGCAGGACTCGAACCTGCGACCTCCGCCTTGTAAGGGCGGCGCTCTAGCCAACTGAGCTAAACGCCCGAGGACAGCAATGGTAGAAGCCCACCGCCGTCAAACGATCGAGATGGTGGCTCCTGCCTTCGTCGTGCGCAACTGGCCGGTGCGCTGCACGAAACAACCGTTGTCGATCACGACGTTGGTGTTGGTACAGCCTCCCGCAGCGTGTGGTTGGTAGTCGACCCGCATGGCTGTGACCGCACGGACCGAACCATCGTCCATCGTGACCTCGGCGTCCGACCACCTCACCTGGCACCGTGGGGCGTCACACGGTGCGAACGACTCGATCCACATCACCGGACCACGCAAGTGCGCCCCTGCGCTGTGGAGATCCCTGATATGGGTCACACGACCCGTCGTGGTGTCAGTCACCGACCCTCTCCAGGTGAAGAACCCGTCAGAGCGTTCCCCGACACGGGTGATCTCGAGGCGGTAGGGAACGCCGGCCTCCCAGAGGAAGTCTCTCGTGTTCGGATCGTCCTGGCTCGACGGCAGTGACGATCGGGACCCTTCGAGCAAGCCTCCGTGCGGGTCGTAGCCGCCCCAGTTGACCGCGGAGCGTTCCGGGTACCCCGGATGGTGTTGGAGACCGAGGTGTGCCCCTCCACCGCCCGGCTTGATGAAGGCAACCTGGATGGCGAAGAACACGAGTCGATCGAGGTCCGGGCGCCGATCGATCTCGAGTGTCACGGACACCCCGTTCAGACGATCACCAAAGGGGACGTCCCACCACAGATGGAACGATGATGCGCCGTTCCCGCTCGAGGGAGGTCCGGCGACCCGTTCACGTACCTCCGGCGAAAAGAGGCTCTTGACCCAGTTCTGCATGCAGGCAACCCTAGTCCGACATGCTGTCGGTAACGGGAACTCGTATGGTCCGATGATGGCAGTCGTCCGCAGTCGTACGCTTCGAACCGTTCTCATGGTGCTCGGATGGCTGTGGGTCGGGATCGCCTTCATCGGTATCTTCGTCCCGATCCTCCCGTCGACCGGACCGATCCTCCTAGCAGCGTTCCTGTTCTCCAAGTCGTCCGAACGGTTCGATCGGTGGATTCTGGAGAATAGGTACTTCGGTGGCATCGTGAGCGATTGGCGGACCGGGGCCGGATTCACGGTACGCGCCAAGGTGATTGCAGTGACCGCGATCATGCTGTCGTTCGGGATCAGCACGTTCGTCGCTCTTCGCAGCACCCACGTCTACTTTCGAGCCGGCATGTGGGTTCTGGCCTTCGCCGTTGCCGCCTACGTCGTGACACGGCCCACGAAACAGACGACGCCGGCGACACAGAGAACGGTCGCCTAACCGTTCATCTGTTCTTCACCCACCGTCGGAAGCGAGTCGGGCATCAACGGATTGGGACGGTTCGTGTGGTAGCGCTCGAGTTGTGCGGCATCACAGACGGAACACAGATCGACCGGGCGTGTTCCGACGACGGACAACTGCGTCCCTCGACTCCGTTCAACGATCGCGAGCGGAACAGTCTGCAGGTCGTCACTCCCACATGTTGCACATGTCTTGGCAGTCGGTCGCATCCATGTGTTTCCGCAGGATTCACAGGACAGTTCGATACCGTCGAAACGCTGCACGCCTACGAGTGCCTCGCCCTCTCCACACACCGAGCACTCGATGCTCAGCGGCATCGAAGCTCCTGGATCGCGAGGAAAACGGCGCGTGCCACGGCGTAGGGTCGTTCGCACTCCACGAACACGGCGCTCGCCGCACGGTCGGCACCCCGCTTCACGACGACGACAACCAGATCGCCGTCATCGGTTTCGAGATCGTCGATACGGACCGATGGAGGATCGTCGATGCCAAGCAGTGCGAGAGTTGCCTCGACGACGGCGCTCTCGACTGCATCCTCAACGATGGGAACCGACACACGCTTGCCTGTGGAGTCCTCGACCTCGACGATCACCGCGTCTGCCGTCTCCGCGATCGCAACGACCGAGACGGTTGGCCGTTGACCGGAATCTGATTGAAGATGCGTGGGTACGGAGTCTGGCTCGTCGGAAGGGATGAGGTCGCTGAGTCCGCGGCCGAGGCCGGAGCGCCGCTTTCCGGACTGTTCCCCTTGCCGGCGGACACCAGGATCTGTGTGTGGCCCGCCTTGAGACACACGCGCCACGTCGCCAACATCTGCTCCTGGGAGCACTGCCAACTCATCGTGTAGATCCTGCTGCATCACCTGGCCTCTGCTGTTCTTCAAGGATACATCACCATACCCCGACCGAACAGGCTGACAGGCTCAACCCTTGCCACGGACACGTATCATGATGCACGCATCGATCAGCGCGGGAAGACCGAGTTCGGCTACACGTGCCCGCACGGCGTCGTCGGCTGCCCCGGGCTGTATCCACACGGCAACATCGCCGAGAGCCGCAACATCATCGAGGAGCCGCAACGTCCTGGTCGGGGGCACGACGAAGTTCACGATGTCTGGCACGTCTTCGAGGTCGGCGAGTCTGGCATAGCAGCGATCCTCATCGACGGTCTCTCGAAGCGGGTTGACCCCGACGACCCGATACCCCTTCGACTTCAGATCTCGATAGATGACATTTCCATACTTGTGAGGATGGTCCGTGGCGCCGACGACCGCGATGTACGGGTCGAGTAGGTCGAGTCGTTCCGAGACGGGATCGGTCATGCCGTCTCCAACCCAGCGTGCCGTCGCCTATTCCTCGCCGACACCGGGCACCCCGGGCTCCGTCCGATCCCCAGACGACGACAGCACGGTCCCGATCGTTGCGAGCAGGATCTGCAGATCGAGCCTCGATGAGCGGTCCTCGACGTACCGTTCATCCCACGCTGTTCGCTCCTCGAGGCTGATCGAGTCACGGCCGTGGACCTGCGCGTAGCCGGTGACGCCGGGCTTGACACTGAATCGAGGGTTGTCGAGACCGATGAGTTCGGCTTCCTCCCGCACGAGCGGTCGTGGACCGACGAGGGACATCGAGCCTTTGAGCACGTTCCACAGATTCGGGAGTTCGTCGATGGACCATGCCCGCAGACGTGCCCCGACGCGCGTGATCCTGGGGTCTCCTTCGATTCGGATCGTGTAGTCGGTTGCGTCCAGCGAACCGTGCTTCAGCCGATCGAGGTGTTCGTGGAAGATCTCCTCATCGTGGTCGAACACCATCGTGCGCAGCTTGACCATCCAGAACACCTTCCCATCACGACCTACTCGCTGCTGACGGAAGAACGCCGGACCCTGGGAATCGAGCTTGACCGCCAGGGCAGCGATCAGGAGGATCGGGAACAACAGGACGAGAGCAACGAGTGCTCCTCCTATGTCGACCGTTCGCTTGACGACGGAGTACCCGTGCGGACGTGCGCCCTCGTCAACGTCCTCCATCGCCGCTGCGAACGTGAGGGCTACGAGCGCCACGATCTCACCGCCGAGGAACGCTATGACGACGTGCACGATCGGGTCGTCGATCGGTATGGCAACGAGGACCACTGCCGTGATCACCGCGAGGATCCATGCGATCAGGAGGCGCAAGGACTGTCCTCGAGCGACGAGGATCTGTCCGATGAAGAGGCCGCCGCCTGCGAGGACGACTCCCGCGCCTGCGACTGCAGCAACGAACGGTGTCGGGGCGAACCCTTCACCGAAGGCGACCGACACCAGGAACGGCCCGAGGAGGGCACCGGCGAAGCCGCCGAACACGGACAGCACCCCCGAGGCAACGCCGATCCCCCGGGCCCATGCCCGCAGCTCCTTGCGCCGTCCTTGCACGGCCATCTCGGTGAACGGGGGCAGGATCCTTGCGATCAGGTTGTATCCGAGCGTCAGTGGTGCCCGTGCGATCAGCAATGTGGCGTAGGTAATGGAGAACTCTGCCGCCGTGGCCCCGAGTCGTGACGCAACGAGGGGGCCTGCGAGGAGCAGTGCCTGGGATGCTGCTGCGGACAGCACGAGACCAGAAAGGAGACCCCGCTCGGACTCGTGGGCGGACTCAGGATCGGCGATGCGCGATTCCTGCTCTGACGGCTTCCACGGCCGCCAGAGAAAGATGACGAGCGGACCGAGAATGTGGGCCCAGGCAAAGCCGGTGACGGATGGAGCGAGGATCGCTACGCCGACGGCGAGGCCGACTCGCAGGATGGATGCTGCTGCCGACGAGTACCCGTATGCGCGGAACCTTCGGGACCCCGCCAGGTACCCGCGCCCGACGGCGAAGAAGAAGTGGAACAGGACAGTGAGGAGTACGAACATGACGAACTCGCGACGGGACGTGAAGTAGTCGTCTCCGGCTACACCGACGACGAACGCAGCAGCGGCAGCGCTCGAGGCAGCGAGGGCGATGGCTCGTCCGGGAACGACCCATCCCCTGAACCCGAGGGTCAAACGGCGGATGACGAACTGTTCGATGGGGAGCAGCACGATGATAAAGGCGAGGAAGTGCGCGGTGAGCAGGATCCCGATCGGAGCGAAGCCGTTCTCACCAAGCGCCCTGCCTCCAATGAACTGGTACGCGTACCCGCCGATGCCCGCGACGAGGCTGCCGAGGACGATGTCGAGGGTCCCATCGCTGCGCATGTACGCGTAGCGAGTGGTCCGTTCGTTGTCGGACTGATCTTCAGATTGCTCTTCGGTGTTCTCCGCCACGGTTCCTCACAAGGGCGACCAGGAGCATACCCGACCTCATTTCCGACCCACCGACCTCGCCCGGTTGCGATTGCGGTTACTACATGAAGCCTCCCTCTACCATTGCCGCGATGGCTTCCTCCCAACCCACTTCGACCATGAAACCCTTCATCGCCGCAGGCCTGTCGGCGGTCGTTCCCGGTGCCGGACACTTCGTTGCGGGGGATGCTCGCCGGGGCCGCCTCCTTCTGCTGATCGACGTGGTGATCCTCGTCGTAATCGCCTTCCTCTTCCGGGACAAGGTCGCCGTCCTCACCGCCTGGATACGCCCCACCTCCCTGGCATGGATGATGATCGGAAACCTGATCCTTCTCGGCTACCGGGTATGGGCTGCAGATGACGCCTATCGGTCTGCCAAAGGGAATCAGCCTGGCAACGTCAAGCCGACCACCGCAGCGCTACTCGGCGGCGCCACCGTCCTGGCGGTCGTACTCGTGACCCCCCATATCGTGTTCGGGTACTACGACGTCGTCCAGTACGACCTGATCCAGACCGTGTTCGGAAGCAACACGACCGTGGCGGCTGCATCCGACACAACGACGACCAACGCTGCACCGCCGAGCACCGACGCGACCGGTGCGACCGTGACGACAGAACCCTCCCCCAGTACGTCCACCACGGTCGTTGCGACCGGAAGTGCCCCATGGAACGGCACCGACCGACTCAACATCCTGCTGATCGGCGGTGACTTCGGAGAAGGGCGCACCGGTATCCGCACCGACACGATGATCACCGTGTCCATCGATCCATCGACCGGCGAGACCGCCATGTTCTCCGTGCCACGCAACTGGACACAGGCTCCCCTTCCCGACGGTATGGGTGTGTGGGACTGTGACTGCTACCCGGAGCTCATCAACGAGTTGTGGGTAGCGGGAGAGCGCTACCCCGATGCGTTCCCCGGTCCAGGAACCCCGTCGGAGAACGCGGTGAAAGGCGTCATCTCCGAGTTCCTCGGGATCCCGATCGACTATTACGCCATGGTGAACCTCGACGGTTTCGTCGACATCGTCGACGCGCTCGGGGGCGTCGAGATCTACGTACCCTCTGCCGTGATCGACGAGAAGTATCCGAACGAAGATGGAACTTCCTACGAGCGCATCGACATCCAACCTGGATGGCAGAAGTTCGATGGTCATCTTGCCCTCGCCTACTCACGCTCGCGCAACCAGGACAGCGACTACTTCCGCATGAGCCGGCAACGGTGCGTCATCGAGGCGATGATGGAGCAGGCAGACCCCATATCGCTGCTCGCCAACTTCGGCTCACTCGCCGACGTGATCAAGGAAACGATGATCACCGACATCCCCATCGACACGCTCCCGGCACTCGTCGAACTTCTCCCCAAGGTCGACCTCGCAAACGTCGTGTCGGTACGGTTCATCCCGCCCGAGTATCACCTCAAGTTCCGTGACGATGGCAAGCCGGGACGTGTCGCCAACATCGACCTCGTGCGCAAGCACGTCCAGCTCGTGATCAACGATCCGCAGCGTGCCGTCACGGAACTCGGGCTCGAGAAGCTCGACGACGTGTGCGGCGCACCTGAAGGCGCCTAGCGAGGATCGCCCGCTGTCACGGCTGTACGATCCTCGTCACCAGCTCATCGTGGCGCCGATACGTCCGACCGTCGATCGACCGCTGTGATACCCACTCGGTCACGAAGACGAGCTCGGGCTCTTGGTCGTCGTCATCGTCCTCGGGCAACGGGGGGAGCTGAGCTCCGAACGAACGCTCAGCGTACTTCGAGGAAGTGACGGTGGATTCCACGTCCTGATCAACGTCGCCGGAGAGGTCCACGATCACCTCGGTGGTGTCGCCATCGTGGGTGTCGACGGTCTCGATACGCCCGTACTTCGACCATGAACGGCCACGCGATGGGGTTGCCGGCCCATCCAGCCGCCCCGGCGTGATCTTCTTGTCAGCTCGCGACATGATGCCTCCTGCCCGTACGATACACGTAGGTGACGAGGCGCGAAAGAGCCAGATCTCATCACGCATTAGTGTCTAGTCCCCATAGACCCACGATCCCAGCAAGGCGGGCAGTTCATGGCGTATCGAAAATATTCATCGCTCATCGCCGGCACCGTCACAGGTCTTCGCTTCGCCATCAAGTCGTTCGAGCCGAGCCTGATGCCACGCTCGGCCATCGATCAGGGGCTCATCACGGGAGGCAGTTTCCTCACAGGGTTCCTCGCAGGCTCGACGATCGGCAGAGCCGTAGGAGTCATTCCGCTGCTCGGCGGGTCCCGCGTGCTGCGTTTCGCCGGTCTCGCCGTGACCGGTGTCCGGTCCGCTCAGGTCACGCGATCGCGCCTCGACCCCAACGAACTGCAGCACACTCCTGCTGGAGCTTGGGCCGAGACGGGTGGCGAACTCGTCGGGGCGATGGCGATCGCCGGCGGGTCGACAGGTTCAGCGGTTGGCGCGTCGAGACGCGCGACTTTCGCAGCCGTCGGTGTCGCGAGCGCCATGGACCTTCAGGCAGCCATCAACCGGAGAGCCGACTCACCCACCGCGGCTTACCTCGGCAAAGCGATCGGCATCGCTGCCGGTGCGAACGCCGCGGTTGCAGGACTCGGTGGAATCATCTTCCTCGGCGCAGCGCTCCCCCGCCGTGCCTTTCGTTCCCGACCGTTGAGAGCGCTGGGCGGACTCGTCGGAGGTGCGGTGACGATCGCCGGCATCTCCACCGCAGGAAGGTTCGCCGCAACGAAGGTCATCGCAGGCATCGAGGCCGGAAACACACGGACCGAGGTCCGCTACGGGGAGCCCCCATCGGCGTCGACGGTCTCGGGCAGCACGTTCAGCCTCATCCCGTTCGCAACACTCGGACTCCAGGGACGCCGACTGGTTTCAGAGGTGACCACCGCTGAAGTCATCGAGGACATCACCGGAGCCACCCCGAAGGCGGAACCTGTTCGTGCGTACGTCGGGATCGCATCCGGCACTCACGACGACGATCTGGTAGAACTCGCCATCCACGAACTGCGCCGGGCGGGCGGCTTCGACCGCTCGACGATCATCGCTGCTTCACCTGCAGGCACCGGCTATGTCAACTACATCACGATCGAGGCTGCCGAGCTGCTGGCAGGCGGTGACGTTGCCACCGTTGCGATCCAATACGGTGGCTTACCTTCGATGCTCTCCACCTCGCGTGTCCCGCGTGCAGCCACCCTCTATGGCCAGCTGCTCCAAAGGCTCCGTGAGGAGATCGACCGCCTCGACCGCAACATCGAACTCGTCGCATACGGAGAGAGCCTCGGGGCATTGACGTCCCAGATGGGTGTCGATGGTGTATCGGGTCCGGATCGACTGATCGTCGACGCTGCCCTCTGGGTCGGTACACCGTACGGGTCGGCACTCTTCGAGCGGCTCACCGTTGATAGCGGCGTTCCCGTATTCGACCGCTTCGAACAGTTCTCATCCCAGGTCGGTTCACGTCGGCCACCGGTGACGTTCCTCGATCACGACAACGATCCGGTGACGAAGTTCACGCCGTCGATGGCGTACGACATGCCGGAGTGGTTGAAGGCTGCAGACCGCGGAAGGGGCACCAACCCCTATCAACGCTGGCTTCCAGGCATCGCCTTCTTCCAGGGTCTCATCGACACGAAGAACGCAGCAACGGTCGTCCCCGGTGAGTTCAAATCGACGGGGCATGACTACCGGGCAGACCTCGCACGGTTCGTCGCTGCAGCCTACGGATTCACCGACGTGTCGGACGAGCAGATGGCAGCCATCGAGAAACGCCTTCGCGACAGCGAAGTGCGTCGGGCCGAGGCCATTGCAGAAGGCACCATCCCGACAGACTGAACTCACGCCGCCCTGGCGACCGCATCGACGACGGTGTCACGGTGTCTGTGAAGCTGCCCGTACACGTCATCGACTGAACGCGAGCGCGTGAACCCACGGATCACGCGCGCCAGCAGAATGCCCCGCTCGAAGATCGCGATCAACGCATACAGCAAGACAGGTAAGAGCAACAACACCGCGGCTCCTCCCTGAACACCCGCAGCTCTCGCACCCACCCAGACCCAGAGACCCCAGGTGACGAGAAACACGAAGAGTGCCCCGAGAGGCTTGACCGTTGCCATCACTGCGTCGGCGACCTTGATCCTTCCGATCAACCACACGAGAGCCATCGGGACGACGTTGACGATCGCTCCGGCGAACGCGAACGGAAGCAGGATCACCCCGACGATCAACGTGCGGATGACGTAGCCAAGAAACTTCGACGGTGTATCGAGACCAGAGACGAGCATCCTGTCACTCAAGCCCATGGCGTCGAGGTCGTCCTGGTAGATGCTCATTGCATCGATCACGGTCCGACGGTGTTCGTCGGAACTCTCATCGATCAAACGAGCGAGCCGCTCGCGATCTGCATGGCCGACCTCGACGTCGTCACCGTTGGGATCTCTCAGAGCGACCTCGGATGCGGACGACAGAGCGTGCGCCGTCGCCCAGTCCTCAAAATCGGGAGCCGCGTTGCGCAGGCGAGCCTCCATCTCATCGGTGAGCGCACGCACGAGCACCCGATTCGATGCGTCTTCAGGATCTCCCGGCGACACGTTGTCCGCGACGAACTGGTCGAGATCGAGATCGCCAGAGATGTCGACGAACACGTCGGAACGCAAAGCGGCCTTGTTCTGATAGTGGATTCCCGCGCTGATCAACCGGATACCAGTGACACCATCTGCTCGCGCTCCGAGAACGATCCGGGCTGAGCCGGTCTTGATCTCAGCGATCGACGGGTCGTCGACGGTGATCCCCTCAGGAAAGATCGTCACCAACTCTCCTTCGTGCAGAGCCTCGTAGGTCGAAGAGAACATCTGGTCGTTGGACGAGCCCCCACCGTCCTCAGGCTTGTGAACCGGGATCGCTCCGACCCACTTCATGATTCCGCGGGCGCCTGGGTACTTCCATATCACATCGCGAGCGATGAACCTGGGGACCCTATCCATCGCGTAGATGAGGATCAAGGGATCCGTGAACCCCCCGAAGTGACTCGAGTTCGCGAGGAGTGGCCCGCGTGCTGTCAGGTCCGGGGCCTGACGAACCTCAACTCGGTGGTAGAGGGTCGCGATCGCCCACCATACGAGCTTCTTGATGATCCTATCTGAGCGCTTCACCGGCATCTCTCTCGTTCGCGACTCGTACGCTACACGGTCAACGATCCACAGAGTCGAACCGTTGTACAACCACCCCTGTGCTGTAGCGCAGGAGCACCTCCATCACGACGGCAGCGACCACTGCCACGACCGCGATGACCACTCCTGCATACGGCCCTGGGAGCGAGAGTTGGAAGATGCGCCGCCCAAGTGGGAGGGCAAGCACCGCTAGGTACGCGGCGAAGAGACTCCCGATCAGGATCCTGTGACCGATAGAGGGAGGTCGAACGAGTTCGTGCACCACGATGAGTCCCAGGACGATCATGAGCGTCGTGGCGCCTGTGCGCGACTGATCGAGCGTGAACCCGAAACGGTCGACTCGCGAGATCCCGTACATGACGAACAGGAAGAGCCCTGACACGAGTCCGGCAGGAATCGCGAACGCCAGAACCCTCGTCAGGAACCCAGGCTTGATCGGCCTTTCATGCTTCTCGAACGACAGCACGAATGCCGGAATGCCGATGGTGAGCGCGCCGACGAGCGTCATGTGTCTCGGAAGGAACGGAAAGACCAGCCCTACGAAGCCGATCAACACGGCAAGGAACGTCGCATAGACCGTCTTCGTCAGGAACAGGGATGCAACCCTTTCCATGTTCGCAACCACGCGCCGGCCTTCCGCAACGACGTGAGGCAACGAAGCGAAGCGGTCATCAAGCAGGACGAGCTGTGCGACTGCACGCGTGGCGCCTGATCCCGAGCCCATCGCGATACCCATGTCGGACTGCTTCAACGCCAGGACGTCGTTGACACCGTCGCCCGTCATTGCAACGGTTCTGCCCTGCTCCTGGAGCGCGGTGACGATCGCTCGCTTCTGCTCCGGCTTCACGCGGCCGAAGATCGACGTAGCACCCACGATCTCGCTGAATCGGGGATCCTCAGGATCGGGGAGGTTCGTGGCGTCGATCGACACTGTGCCGGGAACCCCGACACGAGCTGCGATCGCAGCCACGGTTCCTGCACCGTCTCCCGAGATGACCTTCACATCGACCCCTTGAGAGACGAAGTAGCCGATCGTCGATTCAGCGTCGCCCCGCGTCTCCTCGGAGAACACGAGGAGCAGAACGGGTCGTCCCGGGTCGATGGATCCTGCGACGACTGCGTCACGTGAGGTCCGTGCCAGGACAAGCACCCGCTTCCCCTCATCGGTGAACCGGGCCAGATCTGGCTCGAACGTCTCCCGATCACCCTCGTCGAGTACGAGCTCGGGTGCACCCAGAACCCACGCTGAGTCGTCGCTGAGGACCACAGCGGACGCCTTGCGGTCCGACGAGAACGGGATCCGGTGCCCGGCGGTCTCCGTGCCTTCGTGCGGGAACGCATCTCGCAGCGCCTGCATCGTCGCGTTCGGATCCGGGTCCGATGCTGCGATCGCTCCGAGCACGACGGATACGTCTCCATCGATCTCGGCGATGCCCACGTACTCGGTGAACGCAATACGACCCGTGGTCAAGGTACCGGTCTTGTCCACACAGATGGTGTCGACCCTCGCGAGTGTCTCGACCGCGGGCAGTTCTTGCACGAGCACGTTGCGTCGCCCGAGGGCAACGACTGCCACGGCAAGGGACATCGAAACGAGCAGCACGAGTCCTTGAGGAACCATGGCGACGACGCCGGCCACCGCACCAACTATGCCTTCAGCGATCGACTGGCCGGACTGCAACTGGCTCCACACCAGCAGGGCAGATGTCGGCACGATCAGCCATGTGACGATCTTCAGGATCTGGTCGATCGCTGCTCGCAACTCGCTCTTGGACAACGTGAACTGTCTGGCCTCCGATGCCAGCACGTTCGCGTACGCATCGGCTCCCACCGCAGTCACCCCGACGAGCCCGGTCCCGGAGACGACGAAGCTCCCGCTCAGCACCGTTGCACCCTGGGGCTTCATGATCGGGTCCGACTCGCCGGTGAGGAGCGCCTCCGAGATCTCGAGACCGTCGCTCGAGACCACGGTGGCATCGACAGGGATCTGCAACCCCCGTGCGAGGAGCAGCACGTCATCCCGAACGATCTCGTTCACAGGGATCTCACGGTCACCGTCGACGCGCCGCACGATGGCCTTCGGGGCGACGAGCAGTGTCAGGCGGTCGAGTGTGCGCTTGGCCCGGAGTTCCTGAACGATACCGATGAGTGCGTTGGCGACCATGACGAGTCCGAACATCGCGTCGAGAGGATGACCGAACACGAGGATCACCACGAGCAACGCACCGATGATGGCGTTGAAACGCGTGACGATGTTGGCTCGCAGGATGTTCGCAAAGGATCGCGACTCGGCGGCATCGAGGACGTTCACGTCTCCCGATCGGACTCGCTCGTCGACCTGGTCCTGGGTCAGCGGCTTGAAGCTCTCCAGGGCAGCGACGTCACCGTCAGCGCTCACCGAAGGTGTCTCCGTAGTCCCGCATCGCTGCTCGCACAACGTTCTGGGCGTGTTCTGCTCCGTAGATCATCGGGATGGACACCGTTCCCGGTTCGCCGGGAATCGACTTGTAGGAGAGGAAGTAGTGCTCGATACGCGAGACGAGGGCCGTCGGAAGATCGGAGATGTCGTGTACATCGGCCCAGACCGGGTCGGCATCGAGGATAGCGATGATCTTGTCATCGGCCTCTCCACCGTCGATCATCTGGAGTCCTCCAACGACACGGGCACGGATGAGCACCTCGACCCTGTTGATGGGCCGCTCCGAGATGACACAGATGTCGAGCGGGTCCCCGTCGGAGCGGTCGGTTCCCTCACAGAGTTCGGCGACGTGGACGTCACAGAATGTTCGTGGGATGAACCCGTAGAGCACCGGAGGTGACGACGATCCCTGCTGCGGCCGGTCCACTTTCAGGTAGCCGGTCTCCTTGTCGACCTCGTACTTCACCACGTCGAATGGTGTGATCTCGATGAACGCGTTGACACACCGCGGCGCATCATCGCCGGCCGAAAGGCCGTGCCACGGATGCGGCCGCCATCGATAGAAGGGAGAGGGGAACGCCATGACCACTGTCTAGCACAAGACGTACGTCTGCGCCGGTGAGATCGGCGAGGAGATCAGCCCACAAGGACCTCGTGTGCCGTCTCATGGACCCGCGTGCCAAATGCCACGACGGTCTGGTGTGCCGAGTTCGGATCGAGGTCCGAGACGGTGATCTTCGCTCCGAACCACCCCTCCGTGTTCCACACGGCGCCATCGGGGAGTTCGCCAGCAGTGAAGGCGTCTTGGAACGGCCACGGGTTGGCGTACATGTAGGCCTCACCGGCCGGGTACCACCCGATCGCGATCTGGCCACTCGTCGGCGTGCCCTCGTAGTCCACGAGCGTCGGGCTGTACCACTCCGTGGCGATATCGAATCCGTGCGGCCACAGATGTGGCCCGGCGATCTCGCCTTCCACCGAAGCGTTGATCTCATCCAAGGCAGCGACGACGGATGAGGCGACGGCCAGGAAGGCTGCTGCGTGCTGAGCGTCGTACTCCTGCACGGAGTCGTCGGAGTACCGTTCCTCGTCGACGTCGATGCGCGAGCCGTGTGCACCAGCGACGGCTGCGACTGCGTCACCGACCGACTTCGGTGAGGGCCCGGCCGTCATGTCGATGACGTGACGAGTGTCGCCGGCGGTCACGACTATGTCGTTGTCGACCAGGTCCAGCGTCGACACGAGTTCAGTGCCATCCGCCATGGGTGTCGAAGCGGTCGTGAGACCGCGGGGTACGAGACTCATCGCCACGTGTGCCCATCGTGGGTGTGGCGGTGCACCGGCACGCGGCAGCGCCGTGAGCGCGTGGGCGTAGCGTTGGAGCGTCTCGCGCGTGGGTTCCCAGTCCTGTGGCAGTGGCTCGATGCTCATCGCGGGCCTTTCGTTCGACTGAAGCGTTCAACCGGCGTCGCGTCACGAGATTCCGGGTTTAGGCATCTGACCAGTCGTCGTCATCGTCATGCCCCATCGCTCGCATGATGGATACGCTGATGAACAGGATCACACCACCCGCAAGACCGAAGCCGAAGGTCGAGAACGCGATGATCGAGAAGTCGAACCTGCTCGGCTCCACCTTGAGCGCGATCTTCCCGAGCGGATGCAGGCTCGTGCGGTAGTCACCCCCGGTAGTCACGCCGATCTCGATCAGCGTCGATCCGTTCGGAGGAACGGTCCAGTCCCCCAGGTAGTGCACACCGGTATCCCGGTTGTCGAGTCGCAACGTGTCCCCGGCGTTGAACGTCCACACGGGTGGCACATCGAGCACGTTCTCGCCTCCGTCGATGAGTTCGGCCGATCCGTTCGGAATCTCGAGTGTCACGGCAGTTGGCTCTGCGACACCCTTCGTGTAAACGAGCAGCGCAATCGATGAGAGCACGAACATGACCAACGTGCTGACAGCTACGAATCCGAGGAACTCCAGGAGGCGGCGACGTCCCGACACCGTCTGATCGCGTCCTGCCATGTCTCTGCTCCTGGTTCTTCGTGGGTTCACCGGAGGAAGCTCCGAACGTTCTCAGATTCTCTCAGTCGCCGACCGCTCGGTGACCCTTCGAGGCGATCAGCGTTGACGCCGCGTTCACCCTCAGAACAGATAGAGCGTCGGGTAGATGATCACCCATGCGAGATCGACGAAGTGCCAGTACTTGACGACACCCTCGACGGCCCAGTAGTCCTTGGAACCGTAGTGCCCCTTGATGCCGAGGACGAGCACGGTCGCCAACGCAATGAGGCCGGTGACCACGTGAAACGCATGGAGCCCGATGAGCATGAAGTACGAAGAGCCGTACGGCGTCTCGGGCGGATAGGAGATGATGGCTTCCTTCAACTCGATGGTCACACCACCCAGGAAGATCAGACCCATCGCGATCGTGAACGATGTGAAGATGACGAAGTTCCGCCGGTGGTTGTATCTGATCGACTTCTCTGCCAGGAATGCACTGACCGACGAGACGAGGAGCACGATGCTGAGGCCGAGGGCGAGGGCCTGGTTGAGATGCTCTGGTTTCAACGTCCCTGTGGAGTACCAGCGGGCCGATAGGAACGCACCGAAGAGGAACGTCTCGGAGACGATGAACAGCCACAGTCCGATGCGGTTGGCCTTCGGCTGGAAGGACATGTCCTGGTGATACTCACCGTGCGGCTCGGTGCTTGCTGGCTCGTGGGTCGTGTCGAGTGCCATCAGTGATCATCGCTCCAGAGCGCCCGAACATGCATGAACACGTCGAGAATGATCCATCCCTTCAACGCCACGAACGGAAGGAGTGGGAGCAGCGGACTCTCGACGTTGGTCGCGACGATGTACTCGATGATCGTCAGTCCGGCCAGTATCAGGGCAGCGATGATCCCTTTCCTGGTGGCCCCTCTGAGTGCCTCGTCATCGATAGCGACCTGGTCGATTGTCATGCCGGTCCCCCTTCTTCTTCGTTTCCTTCGCCATCGCCGGGGTCTTCAGGTCGCTCCGCGTACGGGAAGTAGGCGTGAACGGAGCCCTTGACACCGTAGGCGTAGGGGTGCCCGATCACGACCGGCTGCGAGGTGAAGTTGTGTTCCGGCGGAGGTGACGGGACGAGCCACTCGAGCGTGCGCGCCTTCCACGGGTTCGGGCCGACCTTCGGCCCCCAGATCGCCGACCATACGAGGTTCCCAACGAACAAGAGGAAGCTTGCTCCCAGGATGAGTGCCGAGACGGAAGCGAACTTGTTCACTCCCTCGAAGGCAGGCGGATAGTCGCCTATGCGGCGGTTCATGCCGTTCATCCCTGCCCAGAACAACGGTATGAACGTGAAGTTGAACGCGACCGTGACCCAGATCGCGAAGATCTTCCCTGCCGTCTCGTTGTACATCCGTCCGGTGAACTTCGGGAACCAGTAGAACATAGCGGCGAGCAGGGCGAAGATCGATCCACCCACGATCGTGTAGTGGAAGTGCGCAACGACGAAGTACGTGTCGTGGAGATGGATGTCGGTCGCGACGTCCGCCAGGAAGATGCCGGTTATGCCACCGATCGTGAAGTTGAACAGCCATCCGAACGCGAGGACGAGTGGTGTTCGGAACCACAGTTTGCCCTGCCAGAGGGTGCCGAGGATCCCGAGGAAGATGACTCCGGTCGGGATAGATATCGCCTCGGTGAGGATCATGAACGGACCGTGGAGGAAGTTCGCCATTCCGGACGTGAACATGTGATGAGCCCACACGACGACCGACAATCCAACGATCGCGAACAGCGACGCGACGACGGCCTTGTACGCAAAGAGCGGCTTTCGAGCGAAGGTCGTGACGATCTCGAGGATCACACCGAAACCGGGGAGCACCATGATGTACACGGCGGGGTGTGAGTAGAACCAGAAGATGTGTTCATAGAGCAAGCTGCTCCCGACCTCTGGTTGGAAGAAGCTGGTTCCAGCCACCCTGTCCATCGTCACAAGGATCATGGCTGCAGCGAAGAACTGCGTCACGGCGAACGACAGAGTTGAAGTCGCGAGACCCGCCCAGGTGAAGATGGGGAGTCGACCCCAGGTCATGCCCGGCGCACGCATCGTGATCACCGTGGCAAGGATGTTGATACCGCCAAGGATCGACGACATCCCGAACGTGATGATCGCCATGTTGAAGAGGATCTGGCCGCTCTCGTTCGTGACCGAAAGCGGTGCGTACGAGGTCCATCCGGCGTTGAAGGCACCGAGCAGCGGTGAGAGAAGGAGGGCAACCGCCACTGGCGGGACCAGCCAGTAGCCGAGGGCGTTGAGCCGGGGGAACGCCATGTCCTGGGCACCGATCTGGATCGGGATGATGTAGTTCCCGAACGCCCCGATGATGCCTGCTACCGCAACGGCGACCATCAAGATGCCGTGCATCGAGACGATCTTGTTGAAGTCGTCCAGGTCGACGATGCCGACACCGGGACTCGCGAGCTCGATGCGCATGATCATCGCAGAGAGCCCACCGATGAGGAGTACGCCGAGCAGCGTCACCCCGTACTGGATGCCGATCACCTTGTGATCGACGCTGAACTGGAAGTACCGCTTCCAACCCGGCTCGGCGGGGATCTCGACGGATTTCCCCCTCCACTGCCGGCCGAACGCCTCGATGCCACCGATACCGGCGAGCCATCCCGTGAGCGCAAAGATGTAGCCGATGACGACCGCAAGCTCATCGGTTGGGCTACCTCCCCGGACGGCAACGATCAACCAGATACCTGCGACGTACCCGACGAACGCCAGGACGATGGCTCGAACGAGGTACTTCATGAACGTTCTCCGGCCTGTGAGCGACTATCCATTGTCTGCCAGTATCTCGATGTACTCGTTCCATTCAGCGTCCGACACGACGCGGATCGGTATCGCCATGTTCGCATGCCCGGCACCACAGAGTTCGGCACACTGGACACGGAGGTTCACGTCGTCTTCGAACGTCCCCTCGGCCTCGGCGGTCGCGTAGGTGGTGGTGTTGATGCCTGGGATCGCGTCGATCTTGATCCGAAAGGCCGGAATCCAGAACGAGTGAAGCACGTCCTTAGAGATGATGTCGTACCGAACGCGTTTCCCCTCAGGGATGACGAGCTCGTCGAGTGCCGTGGCCCCGTTCGGGTAGGTGACCTCCCAGAAGAACTGCTGCCCCTGGAGCTCGATGACGTAGTCGGAGCTCGGTTCACCACGTATCTCAGCAAGCCCTACGAATCCGGGGTTGTACAGGACGTACATGGCAAGTGCCGATGTGATGACGAGCCACAACGTCACAACCGTCCGGTTCGTTCGCAGAGGGGCGCCATCTTCACGGTGTGCGCCACCTTCGGAGCGCCATCCAATGACCGACCAGGTCATGACGGCGAGTACGAGACCCAATACCGGAGCCGCAAGATACTGGAGAAGGAGCATCGCCTCGTCGACGACTTCAGCCTCGCGTGCCCACTGTTCGGGGAACCAGGTGAACTGGGCTGTCGCCACGATGATCAATACGGAGTACGCCACCCAGAGGATGACGACTGGTATCCACGATCTACGCACGAAGCCTCCAGGCAACGGTTGGGGTGCTGCTGTTGGGGCGAGATAGTACCCACTTTTCGGCACGTCTCACCACAAAATGAGGAGACACCGGTCTTGCGACTGCGGTTGCGGCATGTGGGGGCCACTCGCTGGCGGCATAGTAACCACAGCCCACACCGTTTCGGGCGAAAAGGACACGTCGAGAGCACGGGACGCCGATAGAGCCTGATCGCGCTGACTAGGCCCCCTCACCCCCCGACAGGAGAACGGAGTTGCCGTCGGGATCGTCGATCATCGCGAAGTATGTGTTGATCGGCGTGTCGTAGGGCTCGAGATGCGCCTTGTAGCCGAACGCCACGAGTTCGTTGAACTTCGCATCGACGGCTTCCCGGGTCTCGAGGTAGAACTCGAGCACGATGGGGTAGCCGCCCGATGCCGGGCTGTTGCCTGGATCCCAGAGCTGATTCATCTTGCGAGCATGGAGGAAGAACGTCAGTTCGTTCATCTCGACACGGACATGCGGTTCCGTCTCGCTTCCCTCGGGGATCTCTAAACCGAGACGCCGATAGAACTCGACCGATTTCGCCATGTCGTCAACGATCACGCCGACCATGTAGAGATGAAGCGCCATAGTCGACGAGCCTAGACCGCTCGCAGTGGGCCCGGCAGGACTTGAACCTAAAGACTCGACACGGAACTCGCTCGAACACACCGCACAGGACCACCGACACCAAACCTGCGACCACGAAACCCCGCCACGACACGACAGCTTGAACCAGCACCATCTCGCGCACCGAATATGCGAGTGGGCCCGGCAGGACTTGAACCT
>CAYLVM010000039.1:0-18972 GCA_964387145.1 uncultured Acidimicrobiaceae bacterium | reverse complement strand
GCACGGATTACTTCCACTTCGTGCTCGCAGGCTCGCCCTCCCCCCTGCATCGCTCCTACCTCGCTCTGCCGTCCCCCCTGAAGGGGGGGACAGGAGGACGGCAGAGCGCCATCTTCAGCGTCGAAAACGTGCAGGTTCCGAAGGCCGACAGCCGAAGGCCGACAGCCGAGAGCGCCCTCACCCCATCTCGCGCAGGTCAACCCTTCGGATCTTGCCGGAGATGGTCTTTGGCAGTTCCTCCATGTAGGCGATCTCACGGGGGTACTTGTAGGGCGCGGTGATCGACTTGACGTAGTCCTGGATCTCGCGCGTCAGTTCCTCGGACCCTTCGTAGCCCGGGGACAGGACGATGAACGCTTTGACGATGTTGCCCCGCACGTCGTCTGGCTTGCCGACCACGGCAGCTTCTGCGACCGCAGGGTGCTCGATCAGTGCCGATTCGACCTCGAACGGCCCGATCCGGTAGGCAGCAGAGAGGATGACGTCGTCGGCCCTCCCAACGAACCACAGGTAGCCGGATTCGTCGCGGTAGGCGCGGTCCCCCGTGTAGTACCACCCGTCGTGGAACACGCCTGCGGTCTGCTGCTCGTCCTGCCAGTAGCCCCGGAAAAGCCCGACAGGCCACGGATCGGTTCGCACCGCGATGTGGCCCTCCTCCCCGTCTGGACAGATCACCCCGTCGTCATCGACGATGTCGACCTCCATGCCGGGTGCGGGGCGACCCATCGATCCTGGCCGTACCTCGAGGCACGGGTAGTTGGCCACGAGGACCACGGTCTCGGTCTGGCCGTACCCGTCGTACGGCACCGTTCCCGTCGCTGCCTTCCACGTCTCGATCACCTCGGGGTTGAGTGGCTCACCCGCGCTCGTGCAGTGACGCAGCGTCGACCAGTCGTAGGTGGACAGGTCCATCTGGGCGAACGCTCGGTACAGCGTCGGCGGGGCACAGAACGACGTGACCCCGAGTTCGCTGATCAGCCTCAGCATGCGATCGAAGTCGGGCTTGCCGACGATGTTCCACATGACGACGGTCGCCCCGATGATCCACTGCCCGAAGAGCTTGCCCCACGCCGCTTTCGCCCAGCCGGTGTCCGAGACGGTCCAGTGGATGTCCTGCGGGGTCAGGTCGTGCCAGAACCTGGCGGTGATCTCATGTCCGATCGCGTACGACCCGACGTGCTGGACCATCTTGGGATGCGCGGTCGTGCCCGAGGTGAAGTAGAGGAGCAGCGCGTCGTCTGATCGGGTCTTGGCAACGGGGGCTGGCGTGTCGGGCATCGAGTCGAGGGAGTTCCCGAACTCGCTCCACCCTGAATGCTCTCCGCCGACGACGAACTGAGCGGTCACCGATGGACATTCGTCAGAGACCTCGTCGAACCGCTCGGCACCCGCCAGGTCGCATACGACCACGGACGCACCCGACCGGTTGATGCGGTACGCCTGGTCCTTCGGCATCAGCTGGGTGGTGCCCGGCATCGGGATGGCGCCGATCTGGAAGCAGCCGAGGAGCACGGCGTACCACTCGACGATCCGTGGAAGCTGGACGAAGACCCTGTCCCCCTTCTTCACACCACGGCTGGTGAGGAGATGCGCCGTGCGATGGGCAAGGTTCGCGAGGTCGGAAAAGGTGTACCGGTCGATGGTCACGCCGTCGGGGCGGACAGCGATGAGGGCCACCTTGTCGGGTGTTTCTGCGGCGCGAGCGCCGATCACGTCACCGGTGTAGTTGTACCACTCGGGCACCTCGACACGGAACTGATCCCTGGTCTCCTCGTAGCTGGACATGTTCGGCATCGCTTCCACCTCCGAGGCACGATCGTAGCGAAAGGGACGGGTGTCTGGCGACTGGGGGCATCGGCGCGTTGCACGCCACGACCCGATCGAATGTCGGAACTCCGACACTCGTGGGAGCAGCCGACGCCATCGTTCGTTGGTTAGGGAACAACGGGACACCACCGACTCCAGACAGCAAGGACACGCCGTGTTGAAGCATCCCAAGACGATCGCCCTCATCGGCGCCATCGCCCTGATCGCCGCTGCATGCTCGGCGGCGGGGTCCCCCGACACGACCGACGGGGGGGCGACCCCCGACGATGCCGTCGTGTCGACCACGTCGGGTGACACCCCCACCACCACAGCAGCGTCCGGCGTCGGTGCCGGTGTGCTCCCCGAGGGTCCCTCGGCGCTCGATGACCGCTTCAACGATGCCTTCCCCGATCCGCTCATCGACCCGGGTGACATCCTCTCGGGCGGTCCGCCACCCGACGGGATCCCACCCATCGACGATCCACAGTTCGTCTCCGTTCAAGAGGCCGATGCCTGGATCAACGACGTTGAACCGGTGCTCATCGTCGACGTCGACGGCGACGTGCGGGCCTACCCGATCCAGATCATGATGTGGCACGAGATCGTCAACGACACCGTCGGTGGGGTCCCCCTCGCCGTCACCTACTGCCCGCTGTGCAACTCGGCGATCTCGTTCAAGCGGACCGTGCGTGGTGTCGAGACGACGTTTGGAACGTCGGGGAGCCTGTACTTCGCGAACCTCGTCATGTACGACAGGGCAACCGAGTCGCTGTGGAACCAGCTCGACGGTCGTGCCGTCGTTGGGGTCCTCACCGGCGATGTCCTCGAGCAGGTGCCCTCGTCCACGGTGTCGTGGGCCGATGTCAAGGAGTCGAGGCCCGACGCCAGGGTCCTCGACCGTGAGAACACCGGGTTCCGACGCAACTACGGGACGAACCCCTACACCGGCCTCGACGACCCGAACGGCCAGCCCTTCCTCTTCACCGGCGAGATCGACGTGCGCGCCAAAGCAATGCAGAACATCGTTGCCATGGAGTCCGAGAGCGATGCTGTTGCCTGGTCGCTCGATGCGATCAGTGACGACTCGGGTGCAGCGGTGACAGGCGGGGAGTTCGAAGGGGAACCGATCGTCATCTTCTGGAAGTCCGGGGAGGCGTCGGCGCTCGATTCCTCCGACATCTCTGCAGGGCGCGACGTTGGAACGGTCGGTGTGTTCTCACCGATCGTCGATGGCCAGGAGCTCACCTTCCAGACCGATGGGGAAACGTTCGTCGACGATCAGACGTCCTCGACATGGAACGTCTTCGGCGAGGCGGTCGGGGGAACGATGTCGGGCACGACGCTCGATCCCGTCGTCTTCGTTCGCACGTTCTGGTTCTCATGGGCCGCGTTCCGCCCGGACACCGAGCTGGTGGAAGCGTCGTGACGTTCCGATGGACCTAGGCCCGATCACCCTCGCTCTCGCCGCAGGCGGACTCTCCACCGTCAACCCGTGTGGCTTTGCGATGCTGCCCGCCTACCTGTCGTTCTACGTCGGTGCGAACGAGGAGCAGCTTCCCTCCGCAGGGAGCAGAACCGCCCAGGGCCTCCTCACCGGTCTTATGGTCTCGGCCGGGTTCCTCCTCGTGTTCGGGATCGTCGGACTTCCCATCACTTACGGTGCGACCCAGATCGTGCGGGCGATCCCATGGGCGGGTATCGCCTTGGGCATCGCCCTCCTCGTCGTCGGTGTCGCAACTCTCGCTGGCCGCAAGATCTCGATGACTCTCACCAACCCGGTCAGGCCCGGCCAGACACGCCAACCCAAGACGATGTTCGTCTTCGGGATCGGGTACGGGATCGCATCCCTCGGGTGCACGCTGCCGGTGTTCCTTGCTGTGATCGGCGCCTCGCTCGCCACACAGGGGCCGGGGTCGGCGCTCACCGTCCTCGTGGCGTACGGCGCAGGGATGGCGATCATGCTGATGCTGTTCTCCACAGGGGCGGCCCTCGTACGCGACGGCCTCGTGCGGACCGTCCGCAAGATGATGCCGTACATGCACCGGATCACCGGCACGATGCTCACGATCGCAGGCGTCTACCTCACGTACTACTGGGGTCGGGTCAAGTTCGGGTCGGTTGCGACCCTCGGCGACGACCCGATCGTCGGTTTCGTCGGGACGTTCACGGCCTCCATCGAGCGGGTTGCAGGCACCTACGGCCAGCCGATCATCCTGTCGGCAGCCGTCGTGCTGCTCGGGATCCTGTCCGTGATGCTGTGGAAGTGGCTCAACCAGGCGACGTTGCCAGACGAGCTCGTCCATGAGCCAACTGAACCCACCGCAGCGACGTCATCGGCATCTCGCATCGATTCCGGGCGGTCCGACACCGACGACACCTTCGACGAATAGCAGGGAGATCCACCGTGGCAGCGACGCAGAACAACAAGGGCACGAAGCGCAAGGAAACGCGGGTCGCAGAAGCCAGGCGCAGGACCCGCAACAGGCGCCTCGTGTGGGCAGGCATCGGTGCAGGGGTCGTCGCGTTGGTCTTCGCGTTCGTCGCGTTCGCCCCCGAACCCGAAGGTGCCGCCGTTGCAGGAGAGCGAGCCTCGACGGGTGAGCCTGCCCCCGCCGTTGCAATGGTCGACTTCGACGGTGTCGACATGACCCTCGCCGAGTACGCCGGCACACCCGTCGTGTTGAACTTCTGGGCGACGTGGTGCCCGTTCTGTATCGCAGAGATGCCGGACTTCCAGACGGTGAGCCAGGACACGCTCGGTGATGTCGCGTTCCTCGGGGTGAACATCCAGGACGATCCTGCCACTGCCGAGGCGTTGGCCACCGAGACCGGTGTCACCTACCGCCTCACTCGGGACCCCCAGGGTGTCGTGTACGCAGCGTTCGGTGGGATAGGGATGCCGACGACCGTCTTCGTCGACGCCGACGGCATCATCCGTGACGTCATCACCGGGCAGATGTCCGAGAGCGAGCTTCGTTCCAAGATCGCGGAGCACTTCTCCATCGAGACCTGAGCGTTCCCGACGCCCTACCCGACGGCGGGGAGCCGCACCTCGAACCGTGCGCCGCCACCGGATGCATCGACGACGGTGACGGTGCCCGACCCGTCGGCGACGATCTCGGCCACGATGGCAAGGCCGAGCCCTGATCCGCCGGTTGCACGGCTGCGGGACTCATCGAGCCTGACGAACCGCTCGAACACCCGCTCACGATCCGCCACCGGCACACCGCTGCCGTCATCGTCTACCCACAGCACGGCTTCTCCGTCACGGACACTCACGGTCACGTCGATCCTGCCCTGCCCGTAGCGTGCCGCGTTCTCGAGAAGGTTCCGCACGACCCGTGCCAGCCGGGCACCGTCACCAGCGACGGTCACCGGTTCGAGCGTCGCCGTCACCTCCATGTCGGACCGTCTCGCACCCAGCGCCTCGATCTCGTCGGAAACGACACGATCGAACGGTACGTCCCCGATCGCGGTTCCCGGCTGTTGGCCCCTTGCAAGGAACAGCAGGTCGTCGACGAGGGCACTTGCCCGGTCGAGTTCTCCGAGCGCGTCGTAAAGGATGTCGTCTGCGTCGGGCCCGGTACGCAGCTCGACGGCGGCGCGAACCCCGGTGAGCGGGCTGCGCAACTCGTGGGCAGCGTCGGCGACGAACCGCCGGTTCGCTGCCACGGCAGACTCGAGCCGGTCCAACGTTGCGTTGAGCGTCACTGCAAGGGCCTCGAGTTCGTCGCCGCTCTCTGTCACCGGCACACGGCGAGTCAGATCGGTTGCGGTGGTCGCTGCGAGCTCACGGCGCATCGCCTCGACGGGACGAAGGGACCGGGTCACGAGCCACGCGGCGCTCACCGACGCCGCCACAGCTACGGCCACCGCAGCGAGCAGTATCCACAGAGATCTTGCAGCCACGTAGCTCCACCACGACGGGACCTGGATCCCCACACCGATGGTGGTGCACACGTCGGAGTCGAAACACGACGTGTACGCCGTTGCCCACGGTGACCCGTCGATCTCGATCTCGGCAACGGAGATGAACTCACCGGTCGGATCGGGGTACGCGGCGGCATCGTCGATGATCGTCCCCGCAACGACGTCGTTGAACGCATCGCCCGAGACAGCCACGACGGTGTCTCCGTCGATCGCTATGGCAAACGCACCGTCACCGATCGGTGCGAGAACGACGTCGCCGTCGACGACGTCGACGAGTTCGATCTGGTCGAAGAGCAGCAACTCTGCACTGTCGAAGATACGGCCCTGGTCTGCTGCCCAGATGCTGGTCACCACCACGACGCCGGCGAGCAGGGTCACGACGGCTGCACCGACCCCTACGAGGGTGGCGATCTTCCTCTGCAACGAGGGGGCCGCCCTACCCGCCATCGGCCCGTACCCGGTAGCCGAACCCTCGCACCGTCTCGATGGCGTTGCGCCCGAACGGCTCATCGACCTTGCGGCGCAGGTACCCGACGTACACCTGGATCACGTTGGTATCGAGGAAACCGTCGGACCACACGTGGTCGAGGAGGTCCTGTTTGGCGATCGGCTCACCGACCCGATGCATCAGGTAGCGCAGCAACGCGAACTCTCGTGGTGTCAGCTCGATGACTTCGTCGCCACGCCGACACGTCCGCTCGGCCGGGTCGAGTTGCAGGTCCCCTGCCACGAGGACGGGAGGGCGGGTCTGTGGGCCGCGTCGGATCAGTGCCCGGACACGGGCGAGAAGCACGGTGAGGGAGAACGGTTTGGTCATGTAGTCGTCGGCGCCGGTGTCGAGGCCTTCGGCCTGGTCGAACTCGCCGTCTTTGGCGGTCAGCATCATGATCGGTGTGGCAACACCCGCTGCCCTCAGTTCGCGGCATACGACGTAGCCGTTCTTGCCGGGGAGCATGAGGTCGAGGAGGATGACGTCGTAGTCGTTCTCGAGGCCGTGCCATAGCCCCGCGTCCCCGTCGAGCGCGACATCGACCGCGTACCCTTCGGCTTCGAGCGCCTCTCTCAGGCCACGGGCGATCAACGGTTCATCCTCGACAACGAGCACTCTCATGGCGATGATGGTTGCATCTGGGCCACCGGGGTGCAATGTGACGCTCTCAGCGTTCTCTCAGTGTCTCTGTGCGTTTTCACAGAAGGGCTATGCCATGTTGGGGGAAACGACCGAGAGCCCACGAAGGAGTAGCTGTGATCGAACCCCCATCGAACGTGCCGGAGGGTGACAAGCCGAAGGCGGCGTGGAGGACTCTGCTCGGTGTCGCCGTGCTCGCCACCGCACTGGGTGTCGTTGGCACCCTCGCTGTCGTGACGATCACCGAGCGGGCGGGAACGTCGGCACCTGCCAAGACGATGAGCCAGACAGCGCTCGCCGAGGCCCCCGTCGAGGAAGTGATCGCACCTGAGGACGTCACTACGGTGGCCCCCTCGACAACGACCACGCTCGCTCCCGTACAAGAACCGGCGGCACCGCCCACCATCGACGATCCGGGTGTCGACGATCCGGGTCTTGACGATCACGACATGGAGTTCGCAGAACCCGACCCGTTGGCGACGTTCAACGTTGCAGGCGACCGCCTCGTCGTCGAAGGGGCCTCCCCCGAACTCGGCGAGCGGGCTGCCACGGTGTGGAACCGATTCGTCCAGCTCGTCCCCGTCGAAGAGCGTTTGATGGTCTCGGCGTTCGAGCTGATGGACGCCGGATACGAAGGGGCACACGTGTACCCCACCGACGACGACCCGACCCGGTGGGTCCTCGGCGTCTCCGAAGGCCTCGGGAGAGACCTCGATGAGACGCTGCTGCACGAGTGGGGACACCTCGTCACCCTCTCGGCAAGCGAGGTCCCCCCGAACCCCAACGCCTTGGGGTGCAAGACGTACTTCACCGGTGAGGGATGTGCCCTGCCCGAGAGCACCTTCGCCCGTTTCGTTGCAGCGTTCTGGCCACAGGACCTGATCGACGAGGTCGAGGGCATCTACCTGATCGAGGATGAAGACGAGTACTTTGACGCCATGGACGCGTTCCTTGCCGAGCATGAGAGCGAGTTCGTCACCGAGTACGCAGCCACGAACCCCGGCGAAGACCTCGCCGAGACCGTTGCTGTGTTCATCCTGACGGATCGACCCGATGGGGACGAGGTGCGTGACGCCAAGGTGCTGTTCTTGTGGGACGACCCGAACTTTGTCACCCTCCGTGAACGTATCCGGGGGAACCTGTGACCGATGGCGGTCGGCCGGCACGAGGTGTGTTCAGCTGAGCGTGTCGCGTTCGCGCCGGTACACGACACCGATGACCCCCGCAATGGCGAACAACGCGAAGCCTGCCCCGTAGACGGGCCAGTTCGGACCCTCCGAGAGGTTCCTCCCCGGCGCCTCGACGACGACGGACACCACGTCGAGGTAGGTCTCTCCCTGACGGCCCGGGTCGTGATACCGCCAGATGCCGGTCAACGCGACGACGGGTCCGAGCCTGCGGTACCGGCCGGGCGGGTCGAGCTGACGTCCGATCTCGCCAGGCATGCGCACACCGATGCCGATGTTGGGACCGCGCAGCGGCCCACCGTCGACGATCGGCCGGATCGCGTACGAGTCTCCGTTGAGCTGTGTCCACATCGTCCCGTCGCTCCGGAAGCCGTAGTCACCGATGAGTTCACCGATCACCGTCACTTCCTGACCGGCGTACACCTCGGCGTCCTCGAGAAGCTCGACGACGGACACCGTCACGGCCTGTGCCGGGGCCGCCAGGGCGACGAAGGCACCGACGAGCATGGCGGCGACGAGCATGACCCGGATCCGCATCATCGGCCCTTCACCAGCGAGTAGAGGAACCCGATGAGGACGAACACTGCAACGAACTCGAGACGGCCGAGGTACATCTGGATGATGTAGGTGAGCTTCAAGAGGGCAGGCATCGAAGGGCTCGTCACCCCAACGGAGAGCCCGACGTTCGCCCCGGCGCTCACCGACTCGAAGAGGGCCTGCTGGAGGGGCACACCGTACCCAATGGCAACGCCCGCCCCGGTGAGGAACAGGGCGACGAACAGGAGTGCGACGATCATCGCCGAGCGGGCCACCTCAGGCGTGAGCCGGTGACGCCCGAACTGGTAGTAGCTGGTGTCGACGAGCGCACCCTCAGGGAGGAGGTCGCCTCTGACCTCGTCGCCGACTGCGCGGACGATCAGCCCGACACGCATCGCCTTGACGCCACCGGCCGTCGAGGACGCCATGCCACCCATCCCCATCGCGATCGCCATGCCGCCGAACGCCAACCCGGACCATGCAACGAGTTCGGACGCCGGGACCGTCGCGAACCCCGTCCCCGTGTGTGCGGAAAGGATCTGGAAGAAGCCCTGACGGGACAGTCCGGCCACCGAGGAGTACATCCCCATCGCTGCGAGGCCGACGATGGTGAAGGCCATCGTGAGGAGGAAGGTCGTGAGGATCGTTCGTGTCTCGAGGTTCTTGAGCAGCGACAGCCTCGAGGGCCGGTCCCGCTCATCGATGTCGTAGGCGACCTTCCGGCGTTGGAGACGCTTGTCTGACCTGCTCCACAGACGGAAGTGGAACCCGAACGACAACGCCCCTGCCACCATGAGGACGGCGGTGACCCCTTCAAAGATGCCAGAGTGGTAGTAGCCCAGGCTGGTGCTCTGGGGGGAGAACCCCCCGGTGTCGAACGCTGCGAAGAAGATCATCAGGCCGTGGAACAGCGACCGCTCCCAGGCAAAGCCGAGGACGAACCTGGCAACGAGGCCGAGGGCGACGACGCCGACGACGAGGTGGAGCACCGACACGGCCCAGATCACCCGAGCGGTCGACTGGACCGATGGGAGGACCCGGTCGTCACGGCCTTCACCCTGGAACAGGGTCGTCATGCCGCGTCCTGCGAAGAGAACGAGGGCGGCGATGATGATGCCCTGGCCGCCGAGGAAGTGCAGGAGGTGCCTCCAGAAGTTCAACGACGATGCGAGGTGGTCGAGGTCCTGGACGAGGGCAAGGCCGGTCGTCGTCAGACCCGACATTGCATCGAAGTACGCGTCGAGCGGCGAGCCGTAGTGTCCCGAAAGCGTGAACGGGATCGACCCGACGGCCGGCACGATCAGCCAGGTGAGGGCCACGACGACCATCCCGTGGCTCCAATCGAGGTGCCGCTGGTCCGACTTGATCTTGGACGTCGGGGGCAGGCTCACACGGATCAGGGTCACACCGAGCAACGCGAAGAAGCCCGCCATGAGGATGAACGATCCGAGCGGGTTCCACTCCCGTGTCAGGAGCGCCCACACGATGGGGATCCCCGACGCTGCGGTGACGACGAGGAAGATCCGTCCGAGGGCTGCACCCACCGTTCTGAGATCGTCTGTCGCTGGACGGATCAGCATGTCAGAACGCCCAGAGTGCCAGTGCCGCGACGGCGACGCCGATGAGTAAGAGAACGACCACGATCAGGGCTTCGAGGAGGAACAGCACGATGCCGTCGACGGGGTTCGGGACCCACACCGGTGTCGAACGCTCACCTTTGCGGCTCATGTGGAGTGCTTGTCCGTGCAGCAGAACTCGACGAGCAGGTCGCTCGCCCGATCGACGAGACTGGTGGCAACGATGCGGTCACCGGGCCGGATCATGGTCGGTCCCCTCGGTACGATCAGCTCACCGGCACGCTCGACGGCGACGATGACGGAGAAGGGCGGCACGTCGATGTCCTGGAGTGCCCGCTCGGTGAACGTCGGGCCGACCTCGAACTCGGTCACCGACAGCTTGCCGTGGGCAAGGAGCACCGTCGCCTCGAGAACGTCGACTTTGAGATCCCGCTCGAGGACCCCCACCATGAGGTCGGTGACGCCGACCGTGTTGATCCCGAGGGCGTTGAACGTCGGGGAGTTCGTCGGGTCGTTGAGCCGTGCAAGGACTTTCGTCACACCCAGGGTCCGGCCGAGTTGGGCTGCAACGAGGTTGACGTCGTCTTTGCCCGTTACGGCAAGCAACCAGTCGGAACGGTGTACGTCGGCTCGTTTGAGGAGTTCGACGTCGGTGCCGTCCCCCTCGAAGACGATGACACCGGTCTCGCCGACGACCTTCATCGCGACGTCGCGTCGCGGTTCGATGACGGTGACCGTGTGATCCGAGCGTGCGAGCTTGCGGGCCAGGTACGAGCCGACCTTGCCGCCGCCGATGACGAGCACCCTCATCTCAGCTCCGGCTCCACGTCGATGAGGTACTTGCCGACCTTGCTCGTCGTCCCGTGCTTCGCCGCGGCAACGACGAGGTCCTCTTCGCGCAGCACGGTGTCGGGCTCGGGGATGAACGTTCGCCCGTCGCGCATGATCGCTGCGACCCTGAGGCTGCCGTGGATCTCGAGATCGGAGACCTTCATCCCTTCGGCCTCCGCAGAGAGTTGCATCTCGACGATCTCGATGTCCCCCGTCGAGAAGGTGACGTGGTAGTCGAACTCGGATTCGACGAGCTGCTCATGAATGACGCGTGACACCAGGTGCGCTCCGGCAACGTAACGAACGTTGAGGGCCCGGTACACCTCGGCACGGGCAGGATCGTCGAGGCGGGCGATCGTCTTGGGGACACCGAAGACTTCCTTGGCGACCTGGGCAGCCATGACGTTGGCGTTGTCGTTGCTGGTCACTGCAACGAAGGCGTCTGCAAACTCGATGTCTGCGGCCCGCAGTGTCCGCACGTCGTAGGCGAGGCCGACCTCGGTCCGTCCATTGAACGCAGCGCCGAGCCGGGCGAGCTTTTCGGGTACCTCGTCGATGACGGACACGTCGTGCCCGCCCTCAGAAAGGGTGAGTGCGAGATCGGAACCGATCCGGCCACAGCCTGCGATGACAACGTGCATCCCCTCAGGCTAATCAGCTGCAGGTCCCGATTCGCTGATACAGCTTCCAGGGAGCAACGACCGCTACGCTTCCCACCGATGTGGTTCCGAGCTCGTTCCCTTGCCGTCGTGACGGCTGCCGTCCTTGTGGTGTCTGCGTGCACCTCTGGGGCGACCGACGATCCGGCGACACCCGCCGAGCCGACCTCCACCTCCTCGTCGACCTCCACGTCGTCATCGACGACGACCTCGACGGTTCCGCCAACCACGACGACGGAGGCGCCGCTCGCCGTCGTCTCCGTCACAGGGGACGTACCCACCGAGCTCTCGACAGCCGCAGCGGTGTTCCTGTCCGCCGTCCAGGACCCCAGGAACGAAGCAGGCGACATCGACCCGGCACTCCTCGAGCATCTCGCACCGGCCGAAGGCGAACTCGCCGATGGTTACACCGCCACGGCAACGACCCAGGAACTCTCCACGGGTGGGTCCGTGGGGGTGATGACCCTCGACTCGGGTGACCTGCTGCTCCTTGCAGATGAGGGCTCCGGGTGGAACGTTGTTGGCGCCGACCTGGCATCGCCCGACGTTGCACCGTGGTACGGAGCGTCCCCGAGGCGGATACTCGTCCTCGGCTCGGATGCACGTCCGGGCGCTACCCCCGGGGTGAGTCGCATGGACTCGATGCACATCGTCACCGCCGTCCCCGACCAGGCGGCCGGAACGATTCTCGGGTACCCGAGGGACAGTTGGGTGAGCACCGACTACGGCGAGATGCGCATCAACGCCCTCACGGCGTCGCGCCGTGGACCCGACGCGCTCTTCTCGTTCTTCACCCAGAATTGGGAGATACCGCTCGACGGCTACATCCTGACCGCGTTCTCGGGTTTCGAGCGCCTCATTGCGGCAACGATCGGCCGGCTGCTGATCGTCCTGCCACGCTCGGTCCCGTCACTGAAGTACTGGCCCGGATTCCGCAAGGGGGAACAGCGCCTCACCCCGGAACGGACACTCGACCTTGCCAGGACCCGTAAGGGTGTCCCCGGTGGTGACTTCACCCGGTCGTGGAACCAGGGCCTCATCATGCTTGCGACGCTCACGATGCTTCAGCAGGGCTCGATCGACGATGTCCCGCTGCTCATCGGGGAGCTGGTCAAGTACACGGACACGAACCTGACCCCGACGGATCTCATCCAACTCGGTGCAGCGGCCTTCATCCTCGACGTCGGCAAGATCGACAACGTCGTCCTCCCTGGGACGCTCGGGCGGGCAGCCGGGGGCGCCTCCGTCGTCTTCCTCGATCCTGAGGCAGAGGGCATCGTCGCCGACGTGGTCGACGACGGTCTGCTCACCACTCCCGACGAGTAGCGGACGATCAACCCCGACCGTATCGTGGCCCGGTGCACGACAAGCCTTCACTTTCACAACGAGGATCGGCCCTGACGGCCCACTCGCCCATGCCCGTCTACATCGCCGAGCACTTCGAACGCTCGGTCGACGTCGACCCTTCCGACCCGGACCGCTACATCGGGCTTGCGATCGCAGAGAACAAGCTCGTCTGGGATCTTCTCGAGCCGATGGTCAACCGGAACCGGCACGTCCCCGAGTACGCCTCCGGATACGACGCCATGGCAGGTTCCGAGGTGTTCCGGTCCCGGATCGCAGCCTTTGGGTCCCGGCATCTGTGGGGTCGCACCGTCACCGCCGATGAGGTCGTCACACTCGCAGGGGCGGGGAGCATCCTCGAGACGCTGTTCTACGCCATCGGGGACCCCGGCGACGGTGTCCTCGTGCCGACCCCGAGCTACGCAGGGTTCTGGATGGACATCGAGACACGGGACGAGATGAAGGTCGTGCCTGCCCACATGTCCGCCGATGACGGGTTCCGTCTCGACGCTGAGATCCTCGGCCGTGCCTACGACACAGCGGGTGTGCCCGTTGCGGCCCTGCTGCTCACCAACCCGTCGAACCCGACCGGTCGGATCTACGCCGATGACGAGATCCGCAGTGCGATCGCCTGGGCGAGGTCGGTGGGGATCCATGTGATCATCAACGAGATCTACGGGCTGTCCACTCACAGTGATACACCGTTCACGCCCGCAGGAACCCTCGTGGACGTCGACGACGACCTGGCCTTCGTCTGGGCGTTCAGCAAGGACTTCGCGATGAGCGGTTTCCGCTGCGGCGTGCTCACGACAACCAACGACGATGTGCGTAGCGCGGTCTCGGAACTTGCCTACTGGTCGGTCGTCTCTGGCGACACGCAGCACCTGCTCGGATCGATGCTCGCCGACGAGGACTGGACCGGGTCGTACCTCGCCGGGATGCGTTCACGGCTCAGGCGGTCCTACGCCGCTACGACCGGGGCGCTCGAGCAGGCGGGTATCCCCTACGTCCCGGGCGACGCCGGCCTGTTCCTGCTCTTGGACATGCGGGGGTTCCTGCCCGAACCGACATGGGAGGCCGAGGCCGCCCTGTGGCGCACGATCCTCGAGGAGGCCAACGTCAACGTCACTCCGGGTTCGGCATGCCACATCGGTGAGCCCGGGTTCCTCCGCCTCTGCTTCGCCCAGGAGCAGCCCGACGTCGTCGAGATGGCCATCAAGCGGATCGCCCAGATCCTCCCCCGGGCCTGACCTCCGCCCCCCCCTTCTTCAGTCCTCCCCTGGGAGGGAGGACGGGCGAGTCCTCGAGCCAGGAGGGTGAGAACCTGAGCCTCACGGGAGCGCACAAGCCCCCGTCCCTCCTGTCGGGCTCAGCAGTCGAGGCTGTCTCGCAGCGTGCGACAGGCTTGTGCCATGCGAGGTGGTCCAAGGGTCGTGATGCGTCTCCGCAGCGCAGTGCGGGGCAGCGTGTGGAGGTTGTCGAAGTTGGCAACGCACACCGTGGGCACACCATCGGCTTCCGGTGTCAGTTCGAGTTCGGATACGACACCGCGCACGGTGCGTGTGAGTCCAGCAACGACGACCGAGCCGATGCGGTCAGCGACAGGGTCCCGTGTCAGGATCAGAACCGGGCGATCTCCTCCCGGTGTCGCTGCGAACCAGATCTCACCCCGTCGCATGAGCCCACTCTGACCAATCCTCTGCGGGACCCCAATCGGCGATCAGCCCGAGTGTCTGTTCCTCTTCAGTGGCGGGACTCGCGATCCATGCTGCAACGTCATCTTCTGCGCGGAGGCGGACGAGGCGACGGCGAAGGGCATCCCGAAGGAGTTCGGAGAGCGGCACACCGAGCCGGTCTGCCCACACCTGGGCTTCTCCAGCATCTTGGCTATCGATACGGAAACTCAACATTGTCATACAGCAAGCATATCTTGTATGACATCCGACAACAAGAGGCCCACCAACACTCCTCACGGACCGAGGAGGGCTGTCGGTGCGAACGTGGCGCGTGACGTTGCCCTGACGGTGACCGCACCGATGCCGATGATCGATACCGATCTCGTGACGGTCACGACGACGGTCCTCGTGTTCCACGACCGGTCGATCGGGCACCGGCAGGAAACGAGCGTGGCGCCGTTGGCTGCTGCGAACCGTGCTGCCTCCTGGCCCGGTGTGCCTGTGGCCCCGAACGCCAGGAAGGTGACCGGCGCCGCTGCAAGAGCGGCAGCGTCGGCTGCACCGGCAGCCTTCGTGTACGCCCCGACGCCCGACCCGACCGCGGCAACAGCGATGATGAGCAACACGACGATCGCTACAAGAGCGACCCCGAGGCCGACGGAGCCTGTCTCAGCGCTCCACACGCATCGAAGCGTTCGCGGACAGTTCAATGGGGAACCCACCGAAGATCGGGGCAGCAACGTTGTGGCGCAGGCGGATGGTGACCGTTGCACGTTCACCGACCATTGCCGGGCGCGACACCGAGATGCGTGCAGACGAGCCTGCCTCCCCGAGGCTCTGCTTCGCTGCACGAACGGCATCCGCCGTGTCGGGGGACGCTGCAGCAGCCCGTGCCCCCTCGCGTGCAGCGTGGAGGAGCTGGATCTCGGAGCGTGCCACGACGGCGACCTCGACGAGGCCGAAGAGCAGTGCAAGGACGAGCGGCAGGACGAGCGCGAACTCCACGACGGCCGTGCCCCGCTCCATCACGCACCGTTTGCAACGGAGATGACCTTCTCCATCACCGTGTTGAAGAACGTCGGCAACATGTCCGTGCTCGACGCCCAGGTGATCAGGGCGAGGGCCACAACGGCGGCTGCGACGAGGACGAGTGCGTACTCGGCGGTGGCCTGCCCTTCCTCTCGTAGGTGGCTGATGTCCATGTGGATGCTCCTTGGTGCTCGACGGCGGCCGGCCGCCACGGTGGGAGGTCATTGGGTGAGTTGGCTGAGGCCCGAGACGATCGTCGGGACGACCGCAACGAGGATGAACCCGGGAAGGATCAGGAACGCCATGGGGAACAGCAGCTTGACGGGGAGCTTCTCGAGCCGCTCCGCAACATCGGCCGCCTCGTCCTCACGGGCTCTGTGTGCAAGATCTGCAAGCGTCACCGACAGGGACGCCCCGGTCGCTGCCGAGCGGTGTGCAGCGTTGAAGGCGTCGGCGAGGGGGCCGTCGTCGAGGTCGTGCCCAAGGCCGGCATCGACCCGCCGCACCGCTTGGTCGAGGGTTCCCGCGGTCGGTTCAGCAACACGGCGCGCCGTGAGTGCCACGGCGCTCGTGAACGCAAGGCCAGACGTGGTGGCGAGCGCCATCAGGTCCAGTGCCAGGAGCACGTCGGAGGTGGCGTCCTGTTCGCGTCGCCGCCGGCGTCTGATCTCCCTCCAGCGACCGGCGCCGAACGCTGCGGCACCGATGGTGACGGCGGCCAGCGGATGGATGAGGAGAAGTCCGATGGTGACGCTGCCAAGAGCAACCCTCCGCTTCGGAGTGAGGAAGCCGACCAGGACCCCGACGGCGCCCGTGGCGAGCATCATGAGTACCTCGAGGCAACGAGGAGAACGGTCGCGACCCCTGCGATCTGGAGGCCCGCTCCCACGACGATCGGCACGACGACGAGCGGGCCACCGTCACCGGGCACACCCCGGAACGCGACGAGCGCGACGGTGACCACGAGTGGAGCGATACCGACGACGGCTGCAGAGAACCTCGCCTGTGCTGTTGCGATGCGTCGCCTGCGGGTGATCGCCTCGGTTGCCCGTGCACGGTCGGTGAGCATGTACAGGGTGGGAACGAGCGACGACCCGGTCTCTTCGGACAGGTCACAGACTGCAGCGAACGCCTCCCCGTTGGTCGGCAACGCATCACGCAGCGACTCCCCCACCTGTCCCATGGGCATCCCCGAGTTGCACAGTCTGCGTGTCAGTGCCCCAACGACGTTGCCATCACCCCCGGCAACAGCAGATCTGAGAGTGGCACCCGAGGAAACGACCGCGGTGACGTCGGTGAGGAACGACACCTCGACGTCCCGTTCGGCTCTGTTCCTGTGATGCCGCGCCGCCACGGCAACACCGACGAGGGCAACGGTGCCGGCAACGGGTTGCACGGCAAGGACCCCGAGGGCACCGACGACCGTTGCCGGTGCACCGATGGCTGCGGTGATCGCGACGATGACCCAGATCAGCACCGGTACACCTCGACGAGGGACCCGTCACGTCGTTCGTGGATCGAGCGCACGAGCCGGCCTGTCTCTGTGCGTGCCATCACGACGACGACATCGATCGCCGATCGCACCTGCTCGATGAGTGTCTCTTGGGGAACACGCTCGGGGGCCATCGTTGCGAGCGTCACGAGCCTCGAGATCGCCTCGTCGGCGCCGTTGGCGTGGATCGTCGACATCGACCCTGCGTGGCCGGTGTTGAGGGCCTGGATCATGTCGAGCGCTTCTGCTCCGCGCACTTCGCCGACGATGAGGCGGTCCGGGCGGAGCCGCAGGGCGTGACGCACGAGGGAGCGGATGGTGATCTCCCCTGCACCCTCGACGTTGGGTGGGTGTGCTTCGAGGCGTACGACGTGGCCGGGTATCGACAGTTCGGCTGCGTCCTCGATGGTCACGATCCGTTCACCGTCACCGATCGCCGAAGCGAGCACGTTGAGGACGGTCGTCTTGCCTGATCCTGTTGCCCCTGCAATGAGCACGTTGCGGTGATCCTCGACGGCCCTTGCCAGGATTCCACAGCCCTCGGCGGTGACGGACCCTGTTCGGGTGAGTCCTTCGAGGTCGGCAACGGCGTTGATGAAGCGTCGGATGGCAACGATGGGCCCATCGACGGTCGCCGGGGGTATCAGCGCGTGGAGCCGGGACCCGTCGGGGAGGCGTGCGTCGACGGCAGGTGAGGCACGGTCGAGGCGCAGACCGAGGCGTGACACGACGCGACGCACCATGGCAACGATGTCCTCGTCGCTGCGGAACGCCACATCGGTCTGTTCGAGTGCCCCTTCTCGTTCGATCCACACGTCGTTGGGCCCGTTGACGAGGATGTCGGTGACGTCGCTTCGTGCCATCAACTCTTCGAGCGGGCCGAGTCCGGCGATGGCGTCGACGGCTCGCTCCACTGTGGTGGTGTCCGCGAGTGGGGCCACGGTCGGGAGCGCGTCGTGTCCGACGCGGGTGAGGTCGTTGCGCCCAAGGGTGGGGGCTGTGTCCACCATCGACTCGATGAGGCGGTCGATCTCGCTCACGCCATCGCCCAGACCGCGGAGAGGGAGCCGATCCAGCGGTCCCGTCGCACCGGAGTGTGGCCGGACAGGAGCGCCCCGATCGTTGAGCGCCGCGGGACGGGGAGTACGACGGCGCCGGGGTCGGCCTCACCGCCGAAGGCGGTGCGCTGATAGACGACGTCGCCGTGGGCGGCGACGGTGAAGGGATCGGGGAGGATCGGGACGATGCCGATGGCGTGTCGAGCCGAGGACGCCTCTGGTGCGCATCGCAGCACCAGGTTCGGCCAGCGCTGTGCGAGGGCACCGACGACCTCTGATGCCTCCGACACGGTCACACCGCCGTTGGACAGCACGGCAACGCCTCGCCGTTTCGGTTGGAGCTGGGCTTCGGTGGGTCCGCGTCGCACGAGTGAGGCGAGGTCGTCCTCGCTGTGGAACGCGACGTTTCCCGGGTCGAGGTCCACGACGAGCGCCGTGCCGGCGTGGACGGCGAGTCCGAGCGGTGCAACGATGCCGAGCACGATGTCGAACGGGGACCAGACCGCAATGACGGCCATTGCAGAACCTCCGATGGGTGCGGAGGGGAAGCCCCGTCACCGTATCGGATCGGGACCTGGTGGTTCAAGGGGTCCGTGTCTCAGAGACCGGTCATGGTCGTGGGCGTTCGAGCCGATACAATCACTGCCATGACAGAAGCAGCGTTCTTCGATCTCGACAAGACGATCATCGCCGGGTCCTCGACTCTGGCGTTCGGTC
>CAYLVM010000038.1:0-19100 GCA_964387145.1 uncultured Acidimicrobiaceae bacterium | reverse complement strand
TCGGGAGGTCGCGGCGGGTCATCGGGGAGTAGATCGGGCTCGAAGGACTCATCGCATCCGTCGTCGTCGGGGAGAGGCTCGTCGTCGGGATCGGGTGGACCCAGGAAGCCCAAGAAGCAGTACTCGGCGACGACGCGCGACGTCACTCAGGCAGAGTACGCAGAGTACGCAGAAAAGCAGAAGCGACGCCGTGATCTTCAAGGCGCTGCCGTCAACCTGCCGAACTGGGTGATCGAAGGCGTGGCCCGCGTGACCCCGAAGGATCGCGTCGCTCTGACCCTCGAAGCGCTGGGAGCAGCCTCCGAGGCCCTCGCCGACGGAAATTTCCAATCCGCGATCCGCCACGGCAACCGCGCGAAGTCACTCTCACCGTCGGATGCGACGATCCGTGAGACGATCGGCATCGCTGCATACCGTCTTGGCGATTGGAAGACGGCGTTGACGGAGCTGAGGGCGTACCGCCGCATCGCGGGAGAGACTACACATCTCCCGATCGAGATGGACGTGTTGCGGGCTCAGGGCCGCTCCAAGGACGTCGAGGCTGCATGGCAGGAGCTCCAGAAGCGGCGGGGTCACGGACTCGTGATGAACGAGGGCAAGATCGTCTACGCCTCGTACCTCATCGACGAAGGCCGCGCCGATGAAGCATGGCAGATCGTGAGCGTGAATCCGGCCAGACTCGAGCAGGACCCCAACGAGGGCCATCTCCGGCTCTACTACGTTGCAGCCCGCGCCGCTGCGGCTCGAGGTGATCGGGGTATGGCCAGGAGGCTCTCAGACGCCATCATCCTGAATGATCCGTCGTTCCCGGGGTACGAGCAGCTCGAATCGGAGATCGCAGCGATCCCACCGGGCGAGTGACGACTGGGAGGGGTATGGCGCCCTATAGGGCAGCGGAGTTCCATCCAGCCCGGTTCTGTCGCACCCTCGAGGTACGTTGGTCACGTCCCGCACTTCCGCCAGGAAAGGAAGTGCCATGGATCTCAATCTCATCGTTCTCTCCGGAAGGATCGCCGCCGAACCCGAAGTGCTGACGTTCGCATCTGGGACGCGGCTCCTGCGGCTTCTCGTCACGGTCAGGAGCCAGGAGCCACGCAGGCGGATCGATGTGCTACCGGTGGTCCTGTGGGATCCCGCCGACGATGTAGTGCCGGACGAGCCGTGTCGTGGCGCGGGTGTATGGGTGGCGGGTTCGGTACAGCGACGGTTCTGGTCGGTTGGTGAGGGCAGAACGAGCCGGGTCGAGATCGTCGCCCACGACGTGAAGATCAGGATGGAGGAGCTCGACTCACAAGGTGAGGAACACGGTGCTGCCTAAGGTTGTCCCCTATGTCTCGGACCATCATCGCAGCAGCTTCTGAGTCGGCGACGTCATGTGGCGTCGCGGTGGCAGACCTCGGTGGCAACGCTGTCGACACTGCCATTGCAGCGGTGCTCGCGTCGATGTCGACCGAGTTGGGCATCGTATCGCCGGGGGCTGGCGGGTTCATCACGATCTGGCCACCAGAGGGCGAGCCGGTCGTCATCGATGCGTACGCAGAGATGCCCGGACGCGGACTCGGGAAGAATCGCAGGATCGAGACGAAGCGTGTGTCGATGGAGTACGGCGGTGGGATGGACACGATCGTTGGATGGGGGAGTACCGCAACGCCGGGGGCGTTGAAAGGATTCGAGGTCGCGTCACAGCGTTTCGGTGCCGTTCCTTGGGCCGAGTTGTTCCACCCGACCGTACGACTCCTCCGTGATGGGTTCAGGGTGTCTCAGGCAAGCGGGTACTACCTCTCCTACGCACACGATGCCATCTACGGCTGGGATCCTGAGACGGCGCCGGCGTATCACCGTCATGATGGATCACCGCTCCAGGCGGGCGACGTCATCACCAACACGACCCTGGCCGACTGTCTCGAGGCACTAGCACATGAAGGATCCGATCTGTTGTACCGCGGTGACCTCGGTGCCGCCCTGGCTCGAGCGTCAGCCGAACGCGGCGGTCTCATCACGATTCACGATCTCGAAGAGTACGCGGCCGTGGTGCGAGCCCCGGCCCGCGTTGGTCTGCGCCGGTGGGATGTAGCGACGAACGCTCCACCTGCTGTTGGTGGTATCACCGTATCGGCACTCGTCACCCTTGTCGATCGTCTCCACATCTCGGGCTGGGATGCGCTCGAAGTAGCCCGCTATGCAGCGGCGCAAGATGCCGTATTCAGTTTCCGCAGGAGAGAACTCGACGGCGATCAGGACCGTTTCGGTGGCGCCGACGTGATGCTGGAACTCGCACAGCAGGGAGACCTTGCAGCGATGCACCGAGCACCGAGCACCGTCCACGCCTCAGCGGTGGACGACGATGGTCTCGCGTGTTCCGTCACGGTGTCGGCCGGCTACGGTTCAGGAACCGTGATCCCCGGCACCGGGTTCGGCCTCAACAACTCCCTCGGAGAGATCGAACTCATCTCCGAAGGCCTCCACGCACTCCCCGTTGGGCAACGACTGCTCTCGAACATGGCTCCGACGATCGCACGCTCCACGAACGGTGATCTGCTCGCTATCGGTTCGCCCGGGGCAGATCGGATCACGTCGGCGATCGCTTCGGTACTCATGAACTTCGTCGTGTGCGGTATGGACCTCACCAGTGCCATCGCCCATCCACGGATCCATGCTGAGATATTCGATGGAGTGCGGTCTCTTGCGGTGGAACCGGGAATCGACGTCTCCGCCGTCGAGGGTCTCGCTATCAGAGAGCTTCCCGCGGACTCGATGTACTTCGGCGGTGTGCAAGCAGCGCTACGCGACAGCGACGGGACGCTGATCGGTGGGTCGGATCCGCGACGCACGGGAGCCGTAGGCATCGGTGGCTCCCAAGGGTGAGCCTTCGCGCAGGTGATACGGCTGTTCCTCGACGGCCACCGGTCCGATAGAGCATCGGCGCTCCGTACCCTGTCGCCGTGGCAGCCTTCGATTTCTCGACGTTACGGAAACCGCGATGGATCCTTCTCATCATCGTGGGTGCTCTTCTATCGGTCTGGTTCGTACGTCTCGGGTTCTGGCAACTCTCACGTCTCGAGGAACGACGAACGTCCAATGCGCTCATCGAGGCGCGCATGGAGGAGCCCCCGGGCTCGTTCGATGGTCTCGTCGGCCAGTACGGAGCCGATCCTGATGCGCTGATATACCGCCAGGCCATCGTCACCGGCAGGTATCTGACCCCGGACGAGTTCTTCTCCGTGGGACGCAACTACAGCAGTGTCACGGGCACACTCGTCATGACGCCCCTCGAACTCGACGACGGTTCGATCATGATCATCGTGCGGGGCCTCGTGCCTGTCGGAACGGAAGGGCCTCCAGCAGACGGGTACCTTCCCCCGGTGGGGACGGTCACCCTCACGGGACGACTCGACGACGGCGAAGAGCCGCTACGTATCGGCGAGTCGCCTCCTGAGAACGGGACGATCGAGAGCATCAGCAGGGTGGACCTTGCCTACATCGACGAATGGTCCGAATTCGACGTTCTCCCGGTCGACCTGCTCCTCGATACGCAGCAGCCCGCGGGAGCCAACGCGATGCCGATCACGATCCCGGCACCTGAGCTCAGCGAGGGAAAGCACCTCGGATACGCAGTTCAGTGGTTCGCATTCGCTCTGATGGCTCTCGTTGGTGCGGCCGTGCTCGTATGGCAAGCGGGCACCGAGAAATCTAAGGACGTAGCCTCTCAGGAGCCACCGATTCACGGGTGATACCCGCATTGGCGAGCCGTGGGGGAACAGTGTCCGAGATGATCAACGACGATGCCAGCTCTCCGATCGCCGGGCTTGTCATGATGCCGTACCCTCCCTGGCCGACCAGCCAGAAGAACCCGTCGTGGTGAGCGTCGAACCCCACAGCGGGGACCCGGTCGGGTGTGAACGTGCGCAATCCGGCCCACGTGTTGTTGACCGAGCGAATGGAGAATGTCGTTGCATCGTTGATCCGCTCGATCCCGAGAGCGATATCGATCTCGGGGGTTCGAGCGTCACACGGTGGCGAGGGAATCTCGCTTTCGGCCGAACCGAGGATGTTGGGCCCCTCCGGCTTGAAGTACCAACGCTCTCTCGCGTCTGTGACGAACGGCCATCCTGTGTTGGGTATCGGGGAGGCAGTTGTGAATACGGATCGCAGCAGAGGCGTCAGCCCGAGGGGTCGGACCCCCGCGATCTCCGCGACTGTATCTCCCCACGCTCCCGACGCGTTCACGATGACCGACGCCTCGATCTGATGATCGCCGGCGTGCACGGTCCAGGAGGAGCCGGCGCGCTCGATCGTATGGACGCGAGCGCTGGTGAGGATCGTGGCCCCGTTGTTCCGAGCGGTGCGTGCGTAGAGCGTCTGGAGCGCATCGACATCGATCTCCATTGCCAGGGGTTCGTAGAGGCCTCCCGACGTCGCGTCTGATGCGAACGCCGAACACAGTTCTGCGACCGATGTGGGGGAGACGCGCTCGAGTGTGGGGACGAGCGGTGAGAACGTCTCGTACATCTCATCGAGCACGTCGGCATCTTCAACGCCTCCAACGAAGAGCACGGGCAGTGGACTCGTCAGGGAGTCGTGTGAGACGAGGAAGTCGTGTGAGGCGATCGTGAGACGTCGGATCGGACCGTCGCCGTAGCACTCGGTGTAGAGGGCGGCGGAACGTCCTGTCGTGTGATAGCCGAGGAACTCCTCGGCTTCGACGACGATCACGTCGGCCTCGGCCGAGAGCCAAGCCGCCGCCGATAGTCCAGCGATTCCACCACCGATGATCAGTATGTCCGTCTGCATGGATTCACGGTACCGCTGGTGCCGATCTCATGCACAGGCCAGCGGCCCTCGATAAGTACGATGCACCTATGACAGACACGATCTACTCAACCGATTCCTATGCCAGGTCCATGTCCGCGCACGTCGTCCGTACCGATCGCGGCGACAACCGGGTCCTCCTCGACCGTACGGTGTTCTACCCCGGGGGAGGAGGCCAGCCTCACGACCTCGGCACGCTTGCGATCGGTGACGACCGACTTGCCGTGGTACGCGTAACGAGTGACCGAGATGGCGTGTGGCACTGGCTCGAAGGCGTGCTCCCGGGGGAGGGGACCGATCTCGAGGGTGAGATCGACTGGGAGAGACGCTACGCACTGATGCGGACGCACACCGCAATGCACGCCCTGTGCGGAGTCGTATGGAGGCGGTTCCACAGCCCGGTCACAGGCGGCAACATGAAACCGGGGGAGGGGAGACTCGACTTCGACATCCCGGACTGGAACTCCGAGGATCTCCCGATCGTTGAGCAGGAGCTCAATGAGGAGCTCGCCCGTCACCGCGCCGTCGAGGTGTCGTTCCTTCCGCGCAACGCTGCGGACGAGGACCCCAGTTTGATCCGCACGAAGGTGAACCTGCTTCCCGAGTTCATCGAGGAGGTGCGGGTCATCGACATCGTGGGACTCGATCGGCAGGCCGACGGTGGCACCCACGTCGGGCAGACGGGCGAGGTCGGGAACATCGTCATCCCCAAGGCCGAGAACAAGGGACGGGGGTTCAGGCGCATCCGTGTCCGGCTGGAAGAAGGCAAGTAGCCGCCACTTGTCGGTTGCCCGTTCCCGACATCGGCGTTGAGATTCACCGGCGCTAGAAGCCGCCGCCTCCGGCGCTGTCTCCCGCTCCGCCGGAAGCCTCGGTTGAGAGGCCGGGTACGAAACCGGGACGATCCTCGGCTTTCGCAGCGGCCTGAGCCGACCACTCTTCGGTGAGCTCTGCCATGATCGCGAGTTCTGTCATTCGGTCACTCTCCGTTGCCGACGAGGTCGTCGGTGGAGACCTCCACCATGACCTCGTCGAGGGGTTTGCGTTCGAGGTCCGGGACCTCGCAGTCGTGCGCGGCGTACCCGATCGGGAACAGGATGAACGGGCGCTCGTTCTCGGGTCGACCGAGGAGCTCCCGCAGGAACCCCATCGGGCTCGGCGTGTGGGTCAGTGTTGACAGGCCCATGCGGTGGAGTGCGTCGATGAACATGCCGCAAGCGATACCGACGGACTCTTTGACGTAGTAGTGATGCTTGCGGGATCCGTCGGGACGAAAGCCGTAGCGCTGCTCGAAGACGACGACGATCCACGGGACCGTCTCGAGGAAGGGCTTACGCGAGTCGGTCCCCAGGGGTTCGAGATCCTTCTTCCAGTGCGGCGGGAGTCGGCCACCTTCGTAGTTCTCTCGCTCCTCCGTCTCCGCTGCATCACGGATGCGACGCTTCATCTCGGGGTCCCCGATAAGGACGAAGGTCCATGGTTGCTGGTGTGCTCCACTGGGCGCAGTCGAAGCACACAGGATCGCCTGCTCGATCATCGAACGCGGAACAGGCTCATCAGAGAAGTCACGTACCGATCGACGGGAGTCCATCTCGCAGTACACATCAGCAGCCACGGAGAGCCTCTCGTCCTTCGGGACGTCGAGCGGTTGATAGGGCACGGTTCGTACGGGCATGCCCGAACTTTACGCATCTCCGACGAAGTGTCTCAATCAATGTGTCCGATGGTGTGCCCCGGGCTTCTCGAACGATCCTGTCGGGGTAGGTCGTGAACTGTGTCGAGTTGCGAGCGAACCGCGATCCGTGCCCGCGTGAACACCGCCGTGGCCTGGCGGTGGGTGAGCGTGAAGTCGAGGTCACCTCGCACAGGGACGTCGAGCACGAGATCTGCACCCTCGATCGTTCTCGGAAGGGAGTACCGGGCGCGGACCCCTGCAACCAACACTGCGCGGGCGAGCGAGTACGGACCGTGGATCGGTTGATGGACGTGGGGGTCACCGTCGGGCACCAACCGGAACCCGAAGACCGGCCGGTCATGGCCCACGACGCCGATCGGGTAGTTGGCAGCCATGGCTCCATCTGAGAACAGGACGCGTTCGTCGTTGATGGTGTCATGCATGGCCACGGGTATGAAGAGGAACGGCACGGCAGCGGACATCACCAGGCTACGGGCGACCGAGAAGGAGCCTGGATCGATGCCGTACCCGGGTAGGCAGTGGGGAAACGACACTCCCGCGCCGTGCGTGAGATCGGTGGCAATCACCTCGAGCGCGTGTTTCGGCAGGTCGTTGAACGTGCGCACACCCTTGCGCAGCAGCATCTTCGTCCAGACTGCCTCGATACGCCGCGTTCTGTGGATGCCTCGATGCGTCATGAGTGCGAGATGCTGACCTATGAGCGGTACACGTGCCGGCGGGACGGGATCGAGTAGGCCAGGCCAATCCATTCCAGCCACTTCACGCTCGAGATCCTCTGCATCGAACCCGGATGCGAGGAGGGCAGCAACGAGAGCACCGGCCGACGTACCGACCGTTGAACGGAACACGTATCCGGCATCGAGCGTGGCTGCCGCTGCACCTGCAAGGGCGATACCGCGAACGCCGCCGCCTTCGAATACTGCGTTGATCTCCATACGGCGTGAACGCAGTGTCGTCGGTCATGACCGGTCGAAATGTCGACTTCTGGACAGATATCGGGAACCGACGAACCCCCGGCCGCGTTCCTTGATGTATGGAACGTCTCGAAGATCAGCATGCAGCGTGGCTGGCGCGGACCTTCGGGCGCACCGACTATCTACCGCTTACGCGCGAAGATGCAACGGCCCTCGCCCAAGCCGGCACGGTCATCGACAAGTACAAAGGCACGCACCTGTTTCGAGAGGGTGAGCCTTCCGATGCGACCTATGTGTTGCAGGAAGGCGAGGTCGAGCTCTATCGCGTGTCTGGGAGCGGTCGATCTGTTTTCGGACGCATAGGTACAGGAGCGGTGGTCGGGGACATCGCCATGTTCCAGGGGAGGCCGTACCTCTCCTCCGCGCGAGCGGTGACGAGTGTCCGTGCGCTCAAGCTCGAGCGTGAGCCCCTCATCTCTCTCCTCCTTGCACGGCCGGTCATCGCGATGCGCTGGCTCGTCAACGGTCTCGGACAACTCGAAGCTACGCAACGAAGCCTGATCAGGTTGATGAACCGCACCGTGCTCGAACAGGTCACAGACCTTCTCCACGACGAACAAGACCGATTCGGAGAGGTTCGCCTTTCCCAGGCAACGATCGCCGAACTCCTGGGTGCTTCCCGGCAGTCCGTCAACGAAGCGCTCGGAAAGTTGAGATCCTCCGGAGCCATTGATACCGGCTATCGCAGGATCACCGTGATCGCTCCAGATATGCTCACAGCGTCGACTTCGGCCTAGGTTCGTTGCCCCGTCCGCGAGACGATCAGGCCGAGTATCGCGGCGCCTGCGAGTACAGCGATGCTCTCGGTGAGAGGGTCTGAGAAGGGAGCGACGGCCGGCCCGTCCATGTTCCCTGTGATCGTCAAGACCACGATCGTCAGCGACGCCATAGCGACCCCGGTCAGGACTCCGTTGAGGGCGTCCTGTCTTCCGCGAAGCAGGAACGCTGGGAGGAGCGGAAGGAAGATCGGGCCGAGGTGCAGCGTCGTCTCGGGTCGTAGCACCCCAACGATCAGCCACACGACGGCAATGCCCGCCGTCCACGTCATGACCGATCGAAACGGGCTCGTCGATATCTGCGATGTGACCATACAAGAGCAACGCCACACGAGGCGGGTCGGCACGAGGACAGTCTGAAGTCCGACACTGCGAGGAGCACCTTCTTGGTGTATCGAACCGGTGTACGCAGATATCCAACGACACCGATCGACGAGAGGTTCGCTTGGGTGAACGTCGATGATGTCGAGGGGTTGAAGCGCTGACTTCCCGCAAGAGAATAAATCCGTAGCTTGCAACTAAGGATATAATGGGAGTGTGGCCAAGGAGGTCGGTGGTTATGAACAACCGGAGGAGCCGACGAGGCTTCGTTGTGTTGGGAGCCGTTCTGATCCAACTATCGCTCGGAGTGATCTACGCCTGGTCCGTGTTCACGCCGGCGTTGACGGAGGCCGGGTGGAGCAGGACGCAGACGCAGCTTGTGTTTGCAGCCGGACTTGCTTCCTTCGCCATGACGATGGTGATCGCAGGGAGGAACCTAGCTCGTATCGGCCCACGGCCTCTCGCTGTGGCCGGTGGTATCACCCTCGGTATGGGGTACATGGTTGCTGCTCTCGGCGGAGGCACACACTTTTGGACGGTGCTCATTGGGGTCGGCATCATCGGCGGTGCAGGCATCGGTCTTGCTTACGTCGTTCCAATCGCGGTGGGGATGCGCTGGTTCCCAGACCACAAGGGGTTGATCACGGGCCTTGCCGTTGCCGGCTTCGGATTTGGAGCGCTCGGGTGGATCAAGGTCGCCGGTTCGTGGGGGAGCGTGATCGACGGATACGGGATCGGTTCGACCTTCATACTCTACGGTGTTGCCACAGCAGCCCTCGTTCTCGTCGGTGCGATCTGGATGCGCATGCCCCCGCAGGGATGGGTTCCATCAGGTTTCGAGGCACCGGTCACCGCTGCAGGCACCGGAGGCGAAGACTTTGTGCCACGCGAGATGCTCAGAACCCCCCAGTTCCATCTGATGTCGTTCACGTTTGCGGTCAGTGCGGGAGCCGGCCTGATGGCCATCGGGCTCATGAAGCTGTATCCGGTCGAGGCGTTGGCACGGTCCGGTGTGTCCGACGTTCGGGCAAGTGCGATCGCAGGAACGGCGATGGCCGTCTTCTTCAGCCTTGCCAACGGTGTCGGACGGATCGTGTGGGGCACTCTCAGTGATCTGCTCGGGCGGAAGTGGTCCGTGGTCACGATGGCAGCAACCCAGGGTGTCTTCCTTGCCCTATTCGTCCCCATGGCCGGCAATGAGTACACCCTCTACGTGGCCGCGGCACTGATCGGATTCAACTTCGGTGGCAACTTCGCGCTGTTCCCTGCACTCACGGCCGACGAGTTCGGGGACCGGACGGTCGGGCAGAACTACCCCTGGGTATTCCTCGCGTACGGGGCGGGAGGGATCGTGTTCCCGATCCTCGGTGGTGTCCTGGGAGATCTCGGGAACTTCCGTCTGGCGTTCGCGATCTGTTCTGTAGCGTGTCTCGTTGGGGCGGCTGCTTCGGCTGCTGTGTTTCCGCCGCGACGTGCCGACGTCGAGAGACCGTTGTCAGTGTCCGGGTTCGTGCACAACGCACGGCTGGCGGGGTCTGGCCGTACGTGATGCGATTTCGGATCACGTAGAGGGCTGGCTCACCGATCGTCGTATCCTGCCTGGGATGCACGAGAGAACGCTCACATGAACTTCGCTGCCTGGACGCCGATCTTTGCCGTCGTTCTTCTGCTCACGCTCGGGAGTCTCGGGCATCTTGCTACCCATCGTGTCCCGTACATGCCGAAGTGGGCGTGGGCGGTGCTCATCGTCGTGGGGATGCCGATCGGTGCCCTGGTGTACATCGCCGTTGTGATCTTCGGGTGGGGAGTCCAAAGGGAAGACGCCGAGGGCCGCACCGGCGAGTAGACCGGCAGCGGTGGGGGAGTCGGTCGGGTCACCAGTTGACTTCGGCACAACCTGTATGGGTGTCGGGTTCGACCTGCAGCGTTGCGTGGGGGATAGCGAAACCGTCCTCGAGGATTCGCCTCGCCTCGTCGAGGATCGGGTGAGGATCGACGGTTGCACCGGTGACGAGATGGACCGTTGCAACGTCCATCTCAGACGTCAACGTCCAGACATGCAGGTCGTGCACATCGGTCACACCGGGGATCGACGTCAGGCGGCCCCGTAGCTCCTCGATATCGAGACCCTCGGGCGCTGCCTCGACGAGAACGCGAAGTGCTCGACGTCCGAGGTGCCAGGCTCTCGGGAGGATGAACAGTCCAATCGCGGCGCCGAAGAGCGGGTCGGCGTACACCCATCCGGTGAACTGGATGATCAGTGCGGCGATTATGACACCGACTGATCCGAGGAGGTCGGCGAGGACCTCGAGGTACGCACCTTCGACGTTGAGTGACTCATCGGCTCCTGTGCGTAGCAATCGCCAGGAGATGATGTTGACGATCAATCCGGCGACTGCAACCACAAGCATCGGCATCGAGAGGATCTCTGGAGGATTCTGGAAGCGTTTGGCGGCTTCGTACAGGACGTAGATCGCGACGCCAAAGAGAAGAACCGAGTTGGCGAGAGCCGCAAGGATCTCGAGGCGGTAGAGGCCGAATGTACGGTGGCCGTCAGCGTTCGCGTTGTTCGCGGCGGTGATCGCAGCCAACGCCATAGCGAGGCCGATGGCATCGGTTGCCATGTGTCCGGCGTCCGAGAGCAGTGCCAGGGACCCTGTGATGAGGGCTCCGACGATCTCGACCACCATGAAGATGACGACGAGGATGAACGAGATGACCAGTGGGCGCATGTGGCGCTGGCCTGCACGGATCGATCCATGCTGATGGTCGCCACTCATGGGCGGTCCTCGTGATCGTGGAGGTAGTGCTCGACGGCGACATCGAGGAGAAGTCGCACGTGTGTGTCGGCGACCCGGTAGAAGACCACACGGCCGGCCTTCCTGCTTCGTACCAGCCCGGCAAGTCTCAGCTGCCTGAGCTGGTGGCTGGTGGCCGACTCGGACGATCCGACGACACGAGCGAGGTCGCCGACGCTGAGTTCCCCGGCCTCGAGTAACGCGTACACCATGCGAACGCGAATCGGGTCGGCAAGGAGCTGAAAGCGGGCAGCGAGTTCGCCGGCTTCGTCCTCGGACAGGATCCGTTCCATGACGGCGTAAACCCGTTCGGGGTCGATGAGGCGTTCTTCGGGGTGCTCTTCATGGTCCATGGTGGGGATGGTAGATTCACTGATGCCGTAACACTCGTTCATATGTTCAGATATCGATATATGGAAGGCCTGACTCAAACGCCCATAATCCACGTTATGTAACATATTGGCCTCTGGCGCTGAAATGGCTCGTATACGGCTCAAATCAGCGCCAGAATCCTGGTGGTCCCCCGGGGTGTGGCTAGGCTTGCGGACTCGAGGGAGGCACCGTGGCTGACTGGATCACTGAAGCGATCGAGACGAATGCAGCGTTTCTCTCGCGTATCGACCCCGAACGGCTCTCCCGCGAACCACCGACTCGCCGTGTGGTGATCACCTGCATGGACTCGCGGATCAACCTCGAAGCGATCGGCATCCCCTCCTTCGCCGCCGATGGACACAGTGACTCACGGATCGCGATCATTCGCACCGCCGGCGCCCGGTGCCCCGAACGCTCGCTGTTCGTTTCACTCTTCAAGGCCGACGTCGAAGAGATTCTTGTGCTCGGTCATACCGAGTGTGCCCTCGTTGCGGCACACACCGAGATCGCCTCGATCGTCGAAGTGTTGCGGGCTCGCGTCGATGGACGAGACGTCGACGCCTTCCTCGATGGCATCGGTGCCTCCAGCGACGAAGACATCAGGCGATGGCTCGGGACAATACCGGGATCCGCCGAGGGCGTGCTGGCGCAGATGGAACTCATCCGTTCGCTGCCGTTCGTCCCGCAGGAGGTTGCCGTGCACGGCCTCGTCTACGACGTGGACACGGGTGTGGTCCATCCTGTAGAGGAACCTGCCGGATAGGGATCCACTCCCCCACTTCCTCTTCCCCACAGCGCAGCGGCATTGTCGCGCGGCCGCGCTTCAGTCGTACGGGTACGCGCAGTCTCTCGAGCCAGATCGAGGGCCGAGAGACAAGAGTCGCTCACCCGACAGTTCTGGTACTTGCTGCGTCACTCCCCTGTTTGTGGTGACAGAGATCACACAACGAGGAGAGGAGATCTCATGGCAATCACATTCGACAAACTGGTGACGCCGTCGCAGTCGGACGACTACCGCACGGTGCTGCCGCACAAGAACGTCGGGATCGGGATCGGTGTGCTTGGAGTCCTGATCGGTATGATCGTTGTCGGGCTCGCGCTCAGCGCAGCCAACGATCTTGCAGCAGGTGGAGAGAGTGCCGGAAGGCTCCTGGCTATCGGCTTCGGACTCAATACGCTGGCCCTGGGAACACTCAAGTTCGGCATTGCTGTCGTCCTCATCGGGATCCTGGTTCGTCTCTGGCTCAGGATCGACAGCGTCGAGGTCGCGGTAGCTGCACTGAGGCCGACGGACCACGGTGACGGTGCACCTCTCGGGGACATCGACACGGAGTACGGCCGTGCGACCGTGACGGGCACACCGCCCGCCACGCTACCCATCCACAAGATGGCGAGAACCATGTGGTTCCCGATGGTCGTCATGGGACCGATGCTCCTGATCGCAGGAGTGGTCACCTCGATCGTGTGGTCGAACAACATCGGTTCGACCACCGGTGTTGCGGCTTCAGCATGGACGCAGGGGTTGCAGTTCCTCGGCGAAGGGTTCATCCTTGCCGGAATTTCGTTCCTGCTCGGATCGATCCTCGGCGCGCTCCGTGAGGGCGGCGGGCAGGTTCAAGCAGCACTCGGGCTCAACGTGACGACACTCAAGATGCCAACGACGGCGAAGGCCTTCGTTGCGTTGATGGCTGCGGGCCTCATGATAGAGATGGTGCAGTTCGGCCTGTACCTGTACACATTGACGTTCGACACACCAGCACAGATCGCACCGTGGTGGGCGTGGCTCGGACCGCTGCGTGAGCTCGGCCTCGCCCTGCTGCTCGCAGGCATCGTCCTTGCGCTCGCAACCATCGCGAACGTGCTCGGGTTCCAGTTCTCCCGCATTCGATCCATCGTCGCCACAGGCGAGTAGGAGGGTTCATCATGACTACAGCAACCATCAACGACTTCGACACGCAGACGACGACGGGGGCACCGGAGCGGATCATGCCCCAGAAGGTCGGGTCTGCACTCTGGGCTCCCATGTTTGTCATGTCCCTCATGGGCTTCACTGTGGGTTTCGTCCTGGCAATCATCAAGGCGAACCTCATCGCCACAGGAGGGAACCCGCTCGACATAGCGGCGATCTCGCAGTACCAGCCTGCAGCGATGTTCTTCGGATTCGCTTCCGTGTTCGCTGCGATCTCGTTTGCGATCGCAAAGATCCTTGGCGAGTTCAGGGTTGGCGGTGGGTCCGTCCAGGAGGCAGCGAACGCCGACGTCAAGACGCTTCAGATGCCGACAACGGCGAAGGTATTCATCGGCATCATGGTGATGGCGATGATGGTCATCCTCGCGGCAGTCGTTCTCCACGTTGTGGCGGGTGTAACGATCGCCGGCGGCGGTGTGTCGGCGCTCCAGGTCGAGCAGTGGACGATCTGGCTCGAGGCTGCACGCCGGTTCGGTGTCCAGCTCTACCTGTTCTCGATCCTGCTCGGGCTGGCTTCGATCATCCAGGTCATCCGATACCAGAGCTTCCGTATTCGACAGGTTGCAGAGACCCCGTAACTGTCCACAAGCGGCGAAGGGAGGGTGCTACCTCGTAGCGCCCTCCCTTTTCGCGTCGTGAGAGTGTCGAACGCTGACGTGGTGCTGGAGATGGGTGCTACTGGCGGGGTCGACCGAGCTGGTCGCGTTCGGTATCCATGCGGTACAGCTCGTCCGCACCGGGGATGACGATCTGTGGGTCGGGCGTAAAGTCGAGGCTGGTGTCCCGATCGGCGTAGTCGACGGCGTTGAGGATCACCTTCATCGAGTTCAGGCGAGCCTTTGGCTTGCTGGCGGAGCGGATGATCGTCCACGGAGCCGAACTCGTCGACGTGCGCTCGAGCATGCGGTGCTTCATCTCGGTGAAGTCGTCCCAGTACTCCTGGGCCTGGACGTCGATCTCACTCAGCTTCCACTGACGGAGCGGGTCGTTCAACCGGCGATTGAAGCGCTTCTCCTGGGTTTCCTTGTCGACACTGAAGTAGAGCTTCACGAGCACGGTTCCCTGACGAACGATGTCCTTTTCGAACCCGACGACACCCCGGAGGAAGTCGCGGTACTGCTTCTTGGTGCAGAATCCGAACACGGGTTCGACCATCGCCCGGTTGTACCAGGAACGGTCGAACAGCACCATCTCGCCTCCGGCCGGGAAGGTCTCGACGTATCGCTGGAAGTACCACTGGGTCAACTGCTCGTCGGTAGGTTTTCCGAGGGCAACGACGCGGTAACGCTTCTCGTTCATGTACCTCGTGATGCGCCGGATCGTCCCGCCCTTTCCTGAGGCATCGCGGCCTTCGAAGATGACGATCATCGGGATCTTCTTCGACTCGAGATGGCGCTGGAGCTTGAGAAGCTCGATCTGGAATGGGCGCAGCGGGCTGTCCTTCTCGATGACGGCGCGCAGTTTGTCCCTCTCGCCGATCACCTCATCGAGGCGTTTCTCGAGCGCTGTCAACTGATCCTCGGGCTCATCTGCGGGGTACACGTCCACCTGGGGTCGCGTGTCGGTCAAGGCTGCTCCACTTCGTCTGCGGGAAGAGGGTACCAGCGATCGTGAGTGGTACCCAACAAAAGGAGGACCCCGGGTACTGCCCCAACTGCGGTACCCGGGGTCTGCGCGCGCGAAGCCTGATTCAGCTCCGGGGAACCGGTGACGTCCGTCGTGGACGGGTGTACGTCGCGGTCTCCATGCCAATACCTTAGTCGAATACTACGGATTACGTCAATCGGGGTCGATCGACCTGCAGATGGTGGGAAGGTGTGCCAAGGTAATGCCATGGTCGACTCTCGAGAACCCCGATGAAGGCCGCATGCTTCGCAACGTACGGCGGGTCCATCGACGTCGTGGATCTCCCAGACCCCATCCCTCCCGAAGGCGGGGTTGTTCTGGAGGTGCATGCCAATGGCGTGTGTCGGAGTGATTGGCACGGATGGGTCGGCCACGACGATTCGATCTCACTCCCCCACGTCCCCGGGCACGAGATGAGCGGTGTTGTCATCGATGTTGGACCAGGCGTCGATCCCTCGTTCGTCGGGCGTCGTGTCGTTGTCCCGTTCATTCTCAGCTGCGGTGAGTGTTCGCAGTGCGCCTCTGGGAACCACCAGGTCTGTGAGCGACAGTATCAACCGGGCTTCTCGGGGTGGGGAGCGTTCGCACCCTATGTGTCACTTCCGTATGCATCGGGCAATCTGATAGACCTCCCCGAAGAGATGACGTTCGTGACGGCTGCCGGGCTTGGATGTCGATTCGCCACGGCCTTCAGGGCGGTGGTAGACCAGGGTGCGGTGTCGGTGGGCACCAGCGTGGCAGTCTGGGGGTGTGGCGGCGTCGGTCTCTCCGCCGTCATGATCGCTTCTGCGATGGGGGCAAACGTCATAGCGATCGACGTCGATCAGGCAGCACTCGACTTCGCCGGAGTGTGTGGAGCGACGGAGACGGTTCTTGCGGGAGGCGGTGTCGATGCTGTCGAGGCTGTACGAGACCTTTCGGGGGGCGGCGTTGACGTGTCGCTCGACGCCCTTGGATCAACCCAGACGTCGGTGAGTTCCATCGGATGCTTGGCCGTGCGTGCGAGACACGTCCAGGTCGGGTTGATGGTCGGCGAACATGGCCGACCCGCGATCCCCATGTCGGACCTCCATGCCAAGGAAGTCGAGTTCTACGGGAGCCACGGCATGGCGGCGTGGCGCTACCCGGACATGCTCGCCATGATTGTCGATGGCCGTCTCGATCCTGGGGCACTGGTCACAGAGACGTTCGATCTTGGAGGCGGGGTACGGCATCTCATGTCGATGGACACCTTCCCCGGCACCGGCTTTGCTGTGATCACCGACTACCCGAGCTGAGGTCTCTTGGTCCTAGCCGTCCGGTAGCCTCTACCGCTGACCCCTGGGGCTTCGATGAACATCTCAACGTTGGACAAGCGACTCGTGACGATCCTGTTGATCGTCTTCGTCCAGATGGTTGGCGCAGGGATGATTCTCCCCATCCTTCCGATATACGCACAGAAACAGTTCGGCCTCTCCCCCGTAGCGATCACCCTCCTCGTTTCATCGTTCTTTGCTGCCCAGTTCCTCGCAGGGCCCTTCCTTGGAAGGTTGAGCGACAGGATCGGACGCGTGCCGGTGCTCGTGTTCTCTCAGATCGGTACCGTGGTCGCGTTCGCCGCGTTCGGGCTGGCCTGGGCACCGTGGGTCCTGTTCGCAGCACGGGTCTTCGACGGCCTCACCGGCGGCAACATCGTCGTCGCTCAGGCGTACATCACGGACGTGACGCCCAGGGAGAACAGGGCTCAGGCGCTCGGGCTCATCGCTGCGATGTTCGGCCTCGGATTCATGATCGGTCCGGCGATCGGGGGGCTCCTGGTGGGCTTCGGAGGGCCGAGAGTTCCGTACTTCTTCGCAGCGGGTGCAGCGGTTGTCGTTGTTGCCCTCACCATTCTGACACTCGACGAGTCCCACACGCAAGATGCTCGCAACGAGGCGAACGCGGGCAGGACGACCCTCACCCTTCGCGACGCGGTCACCAATCGACGACTCGTCTCCATGTTGGCGATCGCTTTTCTCGCTCAACTCGCTCTCGGATTGGTGATGTCGACGTTCGCACTCGTCGGCCAGGCGATCCTCTTCGACTCCAACGTGGAGCTCGGCGTCGGCATCCTTCTCGGCTTCGTGGGCCTCTCCCAGATCATCACCCAGACGATGGTGCTCCCACGATTCCTCCGCAGGCTCTCCGAGATCCGCATCGTCACGATCGGGATCCTCATTCGCAGTGTCGGCCTCGGTATCTTCGCGATCATGGTCGATCCCTGGCAGGCGGCGATCGGTGCCGTGCTGTTCGCTGCCGGGGGCGGGTTGTCGATGCCGCCGACCCAGTCCATCGGTACGAAGGCTGCGACAGACGCGGTACGGGGAGGCGTTCTGGGGATCTTCCAGTCTGCACAGAGCCTGGCGATCATCCTCGGTACCGCCTTCGCCGGGGTCTTGTTCGTCGTCGGCCCGCAGATTCCCAATACGGTCGCTTTCGCAGTCTCGGTGTTCTCGGTGGTTCCCGCTCTCTTCATCATGAGACGTATGGAGTCCGGGGTAAGGTCAAGGCCATAGAACGGAGGATTCATGCCAGACATTGGCTTCGTGGGACTCGGGATCATGGGACACGGTATGGCCCACAACTTGCTCTCTGCCGGTTTCGATACCGTCGTGTGGAACAGAACGGCGTCACGGGCGGATGACCTGTTGGCTGCAGGTGCAACATGGGCCGGGTCTCCCGCCGCGGTTGGTGAGGCGGCAGATATCGTGATGGTGTGCGTCTCGGACACGCCCGATGTCGAAGAGGTCGTCTTCGGTGTCGATGGTGTCGCGAGTGGCCTGCAGCCCGACGGGCTGATCGTCGATCACTCCACGATCAGCCCCGTCGCGACGAAGGAGTTCGCCGATCGCCTCGCAGAGCAAGGTGGCCGCTGGATCGACGCACCGACATCGGGGGGCTCCGAGGGCGCGGTGAACGGAACCCTCACCATCATGATCGGAGGAGACGCCGGGCAGATCGAGCGTGCAATGCCCTACCTCGAGGCGGTCGGAAGATCGATCACGCACGTGGGTCCCATCGGTGCCGGTCAACTCGTCAAGGCCGTCAACCAGATCCTGGTCGTCGTAACCGAACTTGCGGTCTCGGAAGCACTTCTCCTTGCCGAAGCAGGGGGCCTCGATCTCACCGCCACCCTCAACGCCGTGCAAGGTGGTGCTGCGGGGTCCTGGATGCTGTCCAACAGAGGTCCCCAGATGATCGAACGGGACTGGCGACCCGGATTCACGATCGACTTGCAGCAGAAGGATCTTCGTATCGTGCTCGACACCGCGGATGAGCTCGGGACTCCCCTGCCGGGCACCGCGTTGGTGTTCCAGATGTATCGGGCACTTCAGCAACAGGGGCTTGGCTCCGATGGCAATCACGCACTGGTCAAGGCTCTCGAGATGATGTCGGGAATCGAGGTGGGCGCAGGTGACGGAGGAGCGTGAGGTAGGCGTCGGCCCCCACCCTGCCCCCTGGCCGGACGATGACCGTCTCGATCCGAGCCTCCTCGCGAGCGGTGATGCCAGGAACGTCCTCGATCGGTACCGCTACTGGAAGAGGGACGCGATCGTCGCGGATCTCGATACGCGGCGACACGCCTTCCATGTCGTCATCGAGAACTGGCAACACGACTTCAATATCGGCACGGTCGTGCGCAACGCCAACGCGTTCCTGGCTCATACCGTGCACATCGTCGGCAAACGACGATGGAACCGACGAGGTGCGATGGTGACGGACCGCTACCAGCACATCGAG
>CAYLVM010000037.1:0-19703 GCA_964387145.1 uncultured Acidimicrobiaceae bacterium | reverse complement strand
GCCGAGCGATCTGTCAACTGTGAACTGCTACGCCAGGCTCACCAGTTCGAGCATCGAGTCATCGAAGTAGTCGGCGTCGCCTTCGGGAAGGACGATCGCGCGTGTGGGTTCAAGCTTGGAGATGAACTCAGCATCGTGACTCACGATGATCACCGTGCCCTCGTAGCGTTGTAGCGCAAGAAGGAGCGCCTCTTTCGCTTGTGGATCGAGGTTGTTCGTCGGCTCGTCGAGCAGCAGGACGTTGTGCCTCCCTACGACGATGCGTGCAAGGGCGAGCTTGGTGCGCTCCCCTCCCGAGAGGGTCCCTGCTTCCTGGTCGATCTTGTCTGCGAGAAGGAACAAGCCGAGGACACCCCGCAACTCCTTGTCGGGAAGACCCGATACATCGCGCATGTGGTCGAGCACCGACCGATCCGGGTGGATGTCCTCGTGCTCCTGTGCGTAGTACCCGACGGAGACCTTGTACCCGACGTCGACCTCCCCGATGTCGGGCTCCTCGACCCCGGCAAGGATCCGCAGCAGCGTCGTCTTGCCTGCACCGTTGAGACCCATGATGATCAGCCGGTCACCCCGATCGATGATCACATCGACGTCGACGAACACGACGTTGTGTCCGTACGCCTTGGCAAGGCCCTCGGCACGCAGCGGGATCTTCCCCGAAGGTTCTGGCTGGGGGAAGGTCACGTTGATCGCACGAACCTCCCGCGCGACGTCGACGAGATCCGCCTGCATCCTGCCGACCCGGGTCTCCCATGATCGGGCCCTCTTGGCCATCTTCTCCGTCGATCCCTTGAAGCGTCGTATCCCCGCCTCGAGCCGCGCGATCTCCGCGTCCTGGTGCTTTCGTTCGGCGAGGCGCTGCTCGTGGCGCCGCTCACGCTCGGCGAGGTAGAACGTGTAGTTGCCCCGGTACGCCTCGATTCCACCATCACCGGCGGCGAGCACGGAGGTGATAGATGCATCGAGGAGTGGCAGGTCGTGGCTCACGACGAGGACGCCTCCCGGGTAGTCACCGAGGAACGCCATGAGCCACGCTTTGGCGTCGAGGTCGAGGTGGTTCGTCGGCTCGTCCAGGATCAACGTGTCGGTCTCTGCGAAGAGGATCCGGGCAAGCTCGACACGGCGACGCTGGCCACCAGACATCGTGGCGACCGGTTGGTCGAGCTCCTTGACGCCGATGCCCAGTCCCGAAGCGAAACGCTTCGCCTCGGCCTTCGCAATGTACCCACCACGTACCGTGAACTCGTCCTCGAGTCTGGCGAAGCGGTGGATGAGCTTGTCACGTTCGGCGTCCGATGCGCCTTCCATCGCCTTGCGAGTCTTCTCCATGCGCCGTTCGATGTCGCCGATATCGCGCGCAGTGAGGATCCGTTCGAGCGCGCTCTGGTCATCGACCCCGGATACGGACACCTCCTGGGCAAGGTACCCGATGGCACCCGAGCACACGACGGACCCGGAAACGGGGCCCTCCCCTTGTGCCAGGACACGCATCAGGGTGGTCTTGCCTGCGCCGTTCGGGCCGACAAGACCGACCTTGTCTCCGCGCTGGATGGAGAACGAGACATCCGACAGGAGCGTGCGCGCTCCCGCCTCGATCGTCACGTTTCGCACGAGCAGCATGAAAGACAGCTTCTGTAGGGGGTACGGAGGACAACGATACCGGTCAATCTCGTCGAGTCGCCGGGAATCTAGTCGAGGACCTCGGAACGAGCGAACGAGAGCGTCTTGTCGTAACTGTCGACGAACGCCATCACGTCGTTGGGATGCAGCGGTCGTGCGATCAGGTACCCCTGTACCCGGTTGCAGCCGAGCGATCGCATCATCGACAGCTCCTCCTGGGTCTCGACGCCCTCAGCGATGACCTCGAGACCGAAGCAGCGTGCGATCGAGATGACGGCGTCGGCGACGGCAGCAGACTCCGGCCGGTGATGTGCGTCGCGAACGAACGTATCGTCGATCTTGAGTGAGCTGATCGGAAGACTCTGGAGGTGTCGCAAGGAGGAGTATCCCGTGCCAAAGTCGTCGATCGAGACCTTGACTCCCATGTCGGCGAGCCGCTCGATGGCCCTCCCCGCACGCTCGGATTCCTGGGTCAGCGTACGCTCGGTCACCTCGACCTCGAGGTGCCGGGGATCGAGGTCCGCTGCGGCCAAGGCAACGGCGATGAGCTCAACGAGGTTGGCGTCACGGAAGAGCCTTTCGGACGAGTTCACGGCGACTCGCATCGGGCGCATGCCCTGATCCATCCACGAACGCATATCGAGACATGCCTCGTCGATGAGCCACTCGGTCATCGAGACGATCATGTTGGACTCTTCGGCAAGCGGCACGAACGAGCCGGGCATCAACAAGCCCCGTTCGGGGTGATCCCACCGGATCAGCGCTTCGAGGCCCACCACGACGCCTCGCGCCACATCGACCTTCGGCTGATACTCGATCCGGAGCTGTTCGCCGGAATCGATCGCGTCACGCAGGTCCTCCATCAACTGGATCCTGTCGGACGTGCGGTCGCGCAGTGCCCGCGTGAAGTACTGGTACGTATTGCGACCGGCAGCTTTGGACTGGTACATCGCCGTGTCTGCGCCCTTGATGAGCTCCCCGTAGGTCTCCCCATCGAGCGGGTACATGGCGATACCGATCGACGCCGTCACGATCAGCTCCTTGTTACCGACCTGGTAGGGCGAACCAATCGTCTTGAGGATCTTCATCGCCACCTGTCCTGCGTCTTCGACCCTCTTTCCCCCCTCGAGCACGATCGTGAACTCGTCACCACCGATGCGGGCAACCGTGTCGGTCTCGCGAAGGCAGGCGACGAGCCTGGCGGCGACCTGACGAAGCAGCTCATCTCCGACCGAGTGTCCGAACCTGTCGTTGACGTCCTTGAAGCCGTCGATGTCGAGGAACATCACCGTGACGAGCCCGCCCTCGCGCCGAGCGCGTGCGATCGCGCTGTTGAGCCTGTCCTGGAAGAGCGACCGGTTGATGAGCCCGGTGAGCTGATCGTACTGCGCGAGATAGCCGAGGAGCCCGTCGGATCGTCGCTTCAGAAGGTAGACGATGCCCACGGCCGCCCCGGCAACGGCAACGACGCCGATGAGCACGGCGACGATCAGCATGGGCATGCAGGGCGACGATGCAGCATGGAGGTTCTTTCGGCACGAAACACATCCAGGTGAAGGGATAGAAACTTCGCCCGGTGTATCTCTGGACCCGGTTGGGTTACGATGACACCGGGGTGACGCCAAGTGGAAGGGCCTCTATGACGTTTTGGAACTTCTTCTTCTTGATACTGATCTACGTGCCATTGGTCATGCTGTGGGTCTTCACTCTGGTCGACCTGGCACACAGACAGGATCTCTCAGGTATCGCCAAGGGCCTTTGGGCTGTGGCTGTCGTACTGCTCCCGATCCTTGGCATGTTGGTGTACTTCATCACCAGGCCCGACGACGTCGACACATTGGCCGCTACAGGGGGCCAGCCGCCCCCACCCGGTGTATCCGAACTGACCTTCGAGAAGCTGGACGAGATCGAGAAGCTGGCAGAGCTTCGCGACTCAGGAGCGCTCACCGATGAGGAGTTCACGACGATGAAGAGCAAGATCCTCGGCTGATGCTCTCCAACGCGGACACCACCGTCACGATCATGCTCAGGATCGCGATCTTCGTTCCCCTGGGGTTGTTGTGGTTCGCCGTGATCATCGACCTTTTCAGGCGCCACGACCTCTCCACGTTCCACAAGGCGTTGTGGGCAACGTTGGTGATCCTCACGGCGCACGTCGGGGTCGTCCTGTACTTCGTGTTCCGACCCGTCCCTCAACCACCGGGGAAGGATCTCGCCATCAGCGCCGACCGCTCATCAACGATCGTGACCCGCCTGGAACGACTCCGTGACGATCACCGCGCCGGCAAGATCCCCGACGACGAGTACCTCGCATCCAAGCGCGAACTCCTCGGCGTGGCGTGACATGAAGACCAGCGGATAGGGAGCAGTCGGACATGGCTCGGGTTTCCGACTGTGAACTGTGAACTGTCGGCCCAGCGACCGAATCTCCCTGTCCACTGATCTTGCCCGTCCTTCACCCTGTGCCCGGGGTGGGAGTTGAACCCACACACCCTTGCGGGTAACGGATTTTAAGTCCGTCGCGTCTGCCGATTTCGCCACCCGGGCCGGTATCGATGCACCGTATCGTAGAGCGGAGTTCACGCAGTGGTCCGTTGTTGCGTAATCTGGTTCCAATCAACGAAGGAGTCCGTGGGTGAAAGTCTTCCCTCCTGAGAAGATCCGTAACGTTGCTCTGGTCGGCCACTCGGGATCCGGCAAGACGACACTCGCGGAAGCTCTCCTGTTTCGTGCCGGAGCGATCCCTCGCATCGGTACCGTCGAAGCGGGCAGCACCGTCACGGACGCCGACCCCGAAGAGCACGACCGCCAGATGAGCGTGACGATGGGAATGGCTCCATTCGAGTGGCGCGGCCACAAGGTCAACCTCATCGACACACCGGGGTACGCCGACTTCGCAGGAGATGTCCACGCTGCCCTGCGGGTCGCCGACCTCGCAGTCTTCGTCGTGAGCGCCGCAGACGGTGTCGAGGTCCAGACCGAGTACGCGTGGCGTATCGCAGAAAAGCACAACGTGCCACGGATGATCTTCATCAACAAGCTCGACAAGGAGCGGGCATCGTTCGAACGGACGCTCCAAGAGCTTCGCGACCGCTTCGGTGCAGGTATCGCCCCTATCGAGCTGCCGATCGGCAAGGAAGCCGAGTTCCGGGGCATCATCGGGCTGTTTCGCAACAAGGCGTACTGCTACGACTCAGGCGAGGCCGAAGTCATCGACATCCCCGAAGAACTCGTCGACGAGGGACACTCGGTGCACGACAACCTCGTCGAAGGCATCGTCGTTGCAGACGACGATCTCCTCGAGGGGTACCTCGACGGAGTCATCCCATCCGTTGAGGAGCTCGAACGTACGATGGCGAAGGGTGTTGCAGAGGCAACGGTGTTCCCGGTCGTGTGCGGCTCGGCAACCGGCCCGATCGCCGTCGACCGCCTCGCGGACTTCATCGTCGAACTCGGGCCATCACCCCAGGACCGTCCACCCGTCAAGGTGATCGCCGGCGGTGAAGAGGTCCTGATCGAGAAGGACCCTGGTCAAGATCCACTCGCTTTCGTGTTCAAGACGCTTGCCGACCCATACGTCGGGCAGATCTCACTCATGAAGGTGATGTCGGGCACACTCCGTCCCGAGACAATGCTCACGAACAGCCGTTCCGGCCAGAGCGAGCGGTTGGCCAAGATCGCGACGATGTTTGGGAAGGAGACGACCCTGGTCGACGCGGCACCCGCCGGGGACATCATCGCTGCAGCCAAGCTGGTCGATACGCGTACCGGTGACACGCTTACCCCGAAGAACAAGCCGGTGAAGGTCCCCGGTATCGATCGGCCACAGCCGGTGCTCGCCACCGCGATCACCGCGAGGACACAGTCCGACGATGACAAGCTCTCGACGTCCCTCCAGCGGATCCTCGCCGAGGATGCATCGCTGTCGGTCGAACGGAACGAGGAGACCCACCAGACACTTCTCCAGGGTCTCGGAGAAACACACCTCACGATCACGATCGAGAAGCTCGAACGAAAGTTCGGCGTCCAGGTCGATCAGGAACCGGTCAAGGTGGCGTACAGGGAGACGGTCACCCGTCGAGCCGATGCCGAAGGGAAGCACAAGAAGCAGTCCGGAGGCCACGGCCAGTACGGCGTCTGTCACCTCACCATTGCACCGCTGCCAAGAGGGACAGGGTTCGCGTTCGTCGACAAGGTCAAGGGTGGATCGATCCCACGCCAGTTCATCCCTGCGGTCGAGAAGGGCGTCATGGAGACCATGGGGACTGGAGGCGTGCACGGATATCCGGTCGTGGACGTCGAAGTCACCGTCGATGACGGCAAGTACCACTCGGTCGATTCGTCTGAGATGGCGTTCAAGCTCGCCGCACGGGCAGGATTCAAGGCTGCCTTCGAAGGGGCAGGGCCGATCGTCCTCGAACCCGTGTCGCGTGTTGCGGTCACCATCCCCAGCCAGTATCAGGGTGATGTGATGGGAGACATCGCCGCCCGCAGGGGCGCGGTGCAGGGATCCCACACCAACGCCGACGCCACCCAGACGGTCGAAGCCGACATCCCGACGAGCGAGATCATGCGCTACGCGATCGATCTGCGGTCGCTCACGAACGGGTGGGGTAGGTTCACCGCTGAGATCATCCGCTATCAGGAGCTGCCGTCACACCTCGTCGCCAAGGCGATGAAAGCCGCCAAGGAGTAGTCACGACCCGGCGAGAGCCGCTGCAACAAGCCCGTCGAGAAGGTCACGTTCCGAGATCGTCACTGCGTCGATGCCGCAGCGGACCATCGCTTGTTCACAGACGACTGCACCGGCGAAGACCACACGCGCTCGGTCGAGGTCGAGGGAGGGGATCCGGGCGGTCTCGTCGATTGTCATCTCTGCGAGGGACTCGATGAGGTCGTCGACCGTCTCGAGACGAAGCACCGATCCGTGCACGATTTCACGGTCGTACCGATCCAGGCCCATCGCCATCGCCGAGAGGCTGGTGAACGTTCCGGCGACACCGATCGCGATCTCGGGCAACGCCGGGAGTTCGACCGAAGCAAAGGCGTCACGGCACTCGGCACGGGCTCTCTCGATGGTCGCTGCCGGGATCGGCCGCAGGTCGATGCATCGATCGGTGAGCCGTACGGACCCCATGTCGACGCTCGTCGCGTAGATGGGGCTCACCGTGCCGAAGACGAACTCGGTGGAGCCACCTCCGATGTCGATCACGAGCTTGCGCTCCCCTTCCGCCAGTGCTGCCGTCGCCCCGGAGAATGCCAGCGTTGCCTCGAGCTCACCATCGATGACCCGGGGTCGCCCACCGAGAACCCGCTCGATGTCATCCATCAACGCGGCACCGTTGGCGGCGTCCCGCGACGCTGACGTTGCAACCGCCTCGAGTGAATCGACGTCGTGCTCGGCAATGATCTCCCCATAGCGCTCGATGACGGCCATCGTGGCGTCGTACCGGGCACGATCGATCCGCCCCGTCTGCTCGACACCGCTGCCGAGACCTGTCACCGTTGCGTCGCGAACGATCTCTGTGCCGTCGTCGTCCACGATGAGGAGCCGCAACGAGTTCGATCCGATATCGATCCCAGCAGCGGTCACTGTGGTTCCGACCAATCAGGGTTCGTGACGGCCTCGCCATCGACTTCGCTGATGCATGGCACCGTGCACGACAGTGGCTCGATGCGAACGGCGACATCCTCACCGATCGGGTTCGCGTTGCCCACAGCCGTATCTGCGTACTGGGCGTGGAGACACTTGACTCCACCCGATGATCCCGCAACGCCTCCCGAAGGCGTCGGCCCATCCCAGTCGGCGGGGATCAGCCGGTCGCGCTCTGTGCGATACCGAACCATCGCCTCGTCGAACCGCAGCCGTGTTGCGGCATCCTCACGGATCAGGGCATCGGCAGCACGCACACCCCCGACGGACTCGAGCCGGGAGATCCGGACGACGGCGAGCGGGCAGCTCAGCCAATGGGTCGTCGGGAAAGGGGTTCCGTCGTCGAGGATCGGCGGGACGTCCACGACGATGGGCAGACCAAGATGGCACCACACCGAAACATCGACCGGCGAACGTGGGGGACGGCCGAGCTGGGCTTCTACGACAGCCCGGTCATCCATCGGTCGCGATGTCCGACCCTGTGATGAAGTCCAGGATGCGTTGGAGGAACGGCCGTTTCTCTTGCACAATGGCAACGGGTTCCACAGGAGTGAGTACCGGAGGGGGTTCATCTGGAGTCAACACGACGTACCCGACCTCACCGGGAAGGACGAAGCCGTACTGCTCCCTGGCGATGCGTTCGACCTCCTGTTCCGAGTAGAGGGCCTCGACATCATCGGCGAGCGTGGCGTTGCGCTCCTGAAGCTGCTCGAGCCTGCTCTGGGCCGCGTTCACCTCGTTCTCGCGTCCGAGGTAGTCGCGTACAGGAAGCACACCCGTGGCGACGAGTCCGAGGGAGACGAGCAGGACGATGAACGCAACGGTGCCGATCCGTGACCGTTTCCGTCTCCTGCGGGGCTTCGGCTCGGTCTCCTGCCGTGGGGTGAGGGTGTCGGTCATGACCGGTATCTGAACCTCTCCCAGCCCGCGAACCGGGCATCCGTACCGAGATCCTCCTCGATGCGCAGCAACTGGTTGTACTTCGCCGTGCGCTCTCCACGAGCAGGCGCTCCCGTCTTGATCTGCCCGGTGTTCATCGCGACTGCGAGATGAGCGATGAACGAATCCTCGGTCTCGCCGGACCGGTGGCTGACCATCGTCCCCAACGCGTTCATCTCCGCGAGCTGCATCGTGTGCAGAGTCTCGGACAACGTGCCGATCTGGTTGACCTTGATGAGCACAGCGTTGACCGCACCCAGATCGATCGCCTTGGAAACCAGGTCCACGCTGGTGACGAGCAGGTCATCACCCATGATCTGTACCTGTGAACCGAGCTGGTCCGTCATCGCCGTCCATCCATCCCAATCCGCCTCGTCCAGTCCGTCTTCGACGGATACGATCGGATAGTCCCGTACCAGAGCTCCGAGGTGATCGATCATCTCGGCAGACGACAGGGTCGCCCCCGACAGTTCGTACGAGCCGGCTCGGTAGAGCTCCGATGCAGCGACATCGATGGCGATCGCGACGTCCTCACCAACGACGTACCCGGCCGTTTCGATCGCCTCGGCGAGGATGTCGAGCACCTCGCGGTCTCCTGGGAGATTCGGAGCGAAGCCGCCCTCATCGCCGACGTTGGTTGCAAGGCCGCTTCCGGCGAGGACCTTCTTGAGTGCGTGATAGACCTCGACACCGCAACGCAGCGCCTCGCGGAAGCTTGGAAGACCGCCGGGAACGATCATGAACTCCTGCGTGTCGATGGAGTTCGCTGCGTGGGCTCCCCCGTTGACGACGTTGAAGCACGGTGTCGGCAACGTCCGTGCGCTTGTCCCCCCGAGGTACCGGTACAGGGGAAGCCCCACACCCGCCGCAGCTGCCCTCGCTGTTGCAAGGGACACCGAAAGGATGGCGTTGGCCCCGAGGTTCGCCTTGTTCGGTGTGCCATCGAGGTCGAGCATCGCCTGATCGATGGACTCCTGGCGGGTAGCGTCGAGTCCGACGATCGCCGGAGCGATGCTGTCGATGACGTTCGTCACCGCACGCAGGACTCCCTTGCCGTCGTACCGGTCACCCCCGTCCCTGAGTTCGACGGCCTCGAGGGCACCGGTCGATGCACCCGATGGGACGATCGCTCTCCCGAAACTGCCGTCTTGGAGGTGGACCTCAGCTTCGATGGTGGGGTTGCCGCGAGAATCTAGGACCTCTCGAGCGTGGATTTTGGCGATGGTGGTGAGAGAAGTAGCCATGATGACCGGAGGGTAGACGCCGGACGGGCTTGGTAGGTGCTTTGTCTCAACCCAACGCGGATTTCGCTTCGATCCACGCCGCTTCGAGGTCTTCCCGGGATGCATCACGTATCGAGATCGATCGGGCTGCAAAGGACGACTCCATCGCTCGGAAACGCTGGATGAAGGTGTCCACCGATCCTCGTAGTGCGATCTCAGGGTCGGCGCCGATGTGGCGTGCGAGGTTGACGGCCGTAAAGAGGACATCGCCGAGTTCTTCGGCTGTTGCCGCTGCGTCGGGTCTGGCCTCGATGAGTTCGTCGATCTCGCCGCGCAGTACCTCGATGACATCGTCTGCATCGTCCCAGTCGAACCCGACGCTGCGTGCACGCTTCTGGACCTTCATCGCCCGCGCGATGCCGGTCATCCCCGATGGGACATCGTCCATGAGGCTTTCACGGTTCTTCTCGACCGCCTTGATCTCCTCCCAGTTGACGAGGACCTCGTCGGCATCCTCGACAGATACGTCCCCGAAGACGTGGGGGTGACGCTCGACGAGCTTTCGACGGATGTGCTCGGCGACCTCGTCGATGTCGAAGACGCCTGCCTCGGAAGCCAGCGTCGCGTGGAACACGACCTGGAGGAGGAGATCGCCGAGTTCCTCCTCGACCTCGGCGTAGGCGCCGTAGTCGGTGTCGCCGCCCGGCGCTTCGATGGGGAGTTGGGCGATCGCGTCTGCCGTCTCATACGCCTCCTCGATGAGGTGTGTCAGAAGCGTGTGGTGTGTCTGTTGTCTATCCCACGGACACTCCGCACGGAGGACCCTGTTGATCGCGATGAGGCCGAGCAAGCCCGACATCGTGGCAGGGATGAACACGGTGGTGCGGGGACCCGCAGCGTACCGGGCAAGGTCTGACACGGCGATCTCGTCGATCCTCTCATCGTCACTTCCAAGTCGATCGAGCACGACGACAGGAGTGTCGGCGTCGATAGTTCTCATCAGCGCGAGGGAGACGTCGGATGCACGCAGCGTGGAATCGACCTGCGTGATGATGGTCGGTACGTGGAGTGGCATGGGGTCGGGAAGGTCCCGAGCATCGAGAACCTGGAGGCCATCGGCGATCGGATCCAAGCCCACGGCGAGGTACACAAGGTCGAGAAAGGACGTTCCGGGGATCACGCTGACGGGGATCCCGGCCTTCCTCGCCCTGGCCATGATCATCGGGACGGCGCGTTCACCGACAGCTGCGCTGCCGGGCACGGCGTAGACGACGGGGCCGTCCGATGCCGCAGCGATGACACGATCGACGATCGCGGCGTAGACATCGTCGAACGAGGTAAGCGTGTCGTAGAGATCGTCGCACGTGTGCACCTCGCGTGCTGCAGCGATCGATGCGGCGGCAGGATGTTCAAGCGTGCGAAGCACCACAGACGTGTCATCTGCCATCAGCCGCAGATGGACCTCGCCATCGATGTGGCTCGTACCCGCGGGTCCGAGGCCTACGATCGTGATGGTCATGTCACGGAGACGGCGGCGGGGGCCGGATCCCATCGACCGGCGAGTACCACATCCCGATCTGGGATCGCACAGCGATGTCGGCGTCGCCAACGGCCGAGTTCAACCAGTTGCTCCACTCCGCGTCGAGAATCTCGGACGGGATCCAGCGAGTCGGGTCGGCAGCGAGCTCGTCGAGTGACTGCGGGAACTCCCTGGAGTCCACGACGATGATGTGCCACCCGAACTGCGTTTCGACCGGACCTACGAGCTCGCCAACGGGAGCCGTAGCGACGACCGACGAGAACGGTTCTATGTAGACACTCGGGTTGACCGGACAGGGGAGCACACCGCCGGGTGACTGGACATCGAGCGAAACCTCTGCCGCCAGGGCTGCGAAATCCTCTCCGGCCTCGAGCCGCTCACGAACGATCTGGGACTCCTGCTCGCTTCCAACGAGGATGTGCCTGGCGCACACCTGGATGAGGAGGTTCTGGTCGTCCTGCCACACCCCCTCGAGGAACTCGGTGTCGAGGGCGATCTGTCCCTTGACGGTGGATCGTACGAGGAGCTGCTTTGCAACGAGATCGACCGCTGCCTCGGACAGGCCCGGGTTGTCGGACACCGATTGCAGGATCCCGAGATCATCAGGCGATGCACCGGTGATGAACGCATCGACCGACTCCTCGCTGTCGAGGTTCTCGAGACCGAACTCGTCCTCTGCAGCAGTGACCATCGCCTCGGTCAGGATCGCGTTCGTGAGAAGGTTCCGGAACCCCTCGGCATCGGTGACCGACTCGTCGCCGGATCTCTCGGCGAGAGCGAGCACCTCGCCGTCGACGAGATCGACCCCGTTGACAGTTGCGGCAACGTTCGCGCCGCCGCATGCAGCCAGAACGAGCCCGAGAAGGACGAGAAGGATGGTGAGGCGTGGTGTGTGTTTCATGATTCAGGCCACATTGTAAGGAGGAACTGTGCAATCACCGTTGCCGGTGAGCTCTCGGGGGCTGGAAGGTACAGTGTCGATCCCCGCAAGAGGGATCCGCGGGCGACCCGCTCCAGGCGAACCTCCTGTGAAGCTTTCATGGTGACGGGGGCGATGCGTACCTCCCTGCGGTTCTGGACGATCTCGGTGACCCCGATCCGCATCGCTTCGACACGGAGACGTGCAACGTTGATCAGCTCCACCGCTTCGTCGGGAAGATCCCCGAACCGATCCTCCCACTCCGCCTCGACGTCGTCGACCGACTCGGTGGTGGTTGCGGCAGCGAGTCGCCGGTACGCCTCGAGTCGTGCCTCAACGCCTGGCACGTATCCGTCGGGGAGATGGGCATCCACCATCAGGTCGATGCGGATCGGTTCGGGCTCCTCGACGTCGTCGTGTTCACCCTTGAGCTCCTTGACGGCGTCGGCGACGAGTTCGGTGTAGAGGTCGAAACCAACGGCAGCGATGTGTCCTGACTGCGTGACGGACAGGATGCTCCCGGCCCCGCGGATCTCGAGGTCGCGCATGGCAAGCTCGAACCCGGAGCCGAGATCTGCGAACTGGCCGATCGCTTCAAGCCTGCGATACGCCGTCTCCCCGAGACGTTCCTCGGTGGGGTGGAACAGGTAGGCGTAGGCGCGCTGGCTCGACCGGCCGACCCTGCCTCGCAGCTGGTAGAGCTGAGCGAGGCCGAGGCGGTCGGCCCGTTCGACGATCAACGTGTTCACCTGGGGAACGTCGAGTCCCGACTCGATGATCGTCGTGGACACCAACACGTCGTACTCGCGGTTCCAGAAGTCGAACATCACCTGCTCGAGCTGTCCCTCGCTCATCTGACCGTGCGCGATCGCGATCCGGGCATCCGGTACGAGCTCGCGGAGTCCAACGACGACGTGGTCGATCGACTGAACACGGTTGTGTACGTAGTACACCTGACCCTCACGCAACATCTCCCTTCGGATGGCGGCCGAGACGGCGTTGCGATCATACGGGCCGACGTAGGTGAGGATCGGGTGCCGATCCTGGGGTGCCGTCCTGATGCTTGAAACGTCTCGGATACCGGTGAGCGCCATCTCGAGTGTTCTCGGGATCGGCGTTGCCGTGAGGGTGAGTACGTCGACACTGGCCCGAAGCTCACGGAGCTTGTCCTTGGCCCCGACTCCGAACCGCTGCTCCTCGTCGATCACGACGAGACCGAGGTCACGGAAGTCGATGTCCTGGGAGAGAATCCGGTGCGTGCCCACGACGATATCGACGGACCCGTCGGCTACTCCGGCAATGACGTGACGCTGTTCCTTTGCGGTCAGGAACCTCGAGAGCATCTCGACGCGTACCGGGTACGGAGCGAACCGCTCCTCGAAGTTCGCGAAGTGCTGCTGGGCGAGCAGCGTCGTAGGAACGAGCATGGCCACCTGCTTGCCGTCCTGAACCGCCTTGAACATGGCACGAAGCGCAACCTCGGTCTTGCCGAACCCGACGTCACCGAAGACGAGCCTGTCCATGGGAAGGTCTTGCTCCATGTCAGCCTTCACGTCGATGATCGCCTGCATCTGGTCCGGCGTCTCCTCGAACGGGAAGGCAGCTTCGAACTCGCGCTGCCACGGTGTGTCTGGAGAGAACGCATGGCCGCTCGACGCTGCCCGCTTGCGGTGAAGCGCCACGACCTGATCAGCAACGACGGCCACCTCCTTGCGGATCTTCTCGCGGGTCTGGCTCCAGTCCGACCCTCCCAGACGTGAGAGGCGTGGGGACTCGCCACCGCTGTAACGCACGATCGCAGCGAGCTGGTCCGTCGGCACGTACAACCGATCCTCCCCCGCATACTCGACGAGGAGGTAGTCCCGCTCGACACCGGCAATCTCACGATGGACGAGACCTGCGAACCGCCCGATGCCGTGATGATGATGGACGATGAAGTCACCAGGGTTCAGGTCCCGATAGGCATCGACCGCCTGGCGCTTCGTGCCGCGGCCCGCTGATCGGTGAGCCCGCCGGCGCCCGGCCACTTCACGTTCGCCGACGACACCGAAGCCGAGCGCAGGGAAGACGAACCCGTTGTGGATCCCGATCGGCGTCACAGCATGTGACACCGCATCTACCGTATCGACCACCGGCAGATCGGCCCCATGCTCTGACAGGATGGAAGCAACACGCTGTGCCGCTGCGATGCCATCCATCGCGATGATGATGTCGACCGAGCGTGTCTTCCACCGGTTGATCGCACGCGCAACAGACTCGGGATCCCCTGCAACCGCGTCGAGCGTCCGAATCTCGTACCCCTCATCGCCGGGTCCTGCCGGGTGCCCAGGGGCTTCGACCAGTCTGGCGGCCACCGCGTCGAGGTCGAGTGGGAGGTACAGCGGTGGATGTGCTCCGGTGTCGGATGCTTCGGTCCCCCAGGTGCTCGCCAACGCCGTAGCGAGATCCGTCTCCTCGGCAATGAGATCTGTGGCCCTCTCTTGGCAGCGGACCGGATCGAACACGATGACCGGCCCGCTGCTCTCGTCGAGCACGGTGCGCGGCGCGGTGAGCCACGGAAGCCACGACTCCATGCCCTGGAAGCTGACCCCCGCAGCGATACGATCCCATCGGTCGACCGCCTGAGGGACGCCTGATGCCAGCTCGGCGGCCCTCGCTCGGATCGTCGCGTCGAGCACGACCTCTCTGGCAGGGAACACCTCGACAGATTCGACCTGATCGATCGAGCGCTGTGTCGAGGGCGAGTACTCCTTGATCTCGTCGAGCGTGTCCCCCCAGAAATCGAGACGGATCGGAAGATCGGCGTTGGGCGGATACACGTCGATGATCCCTCCCCGCACTGCCATGTCTCCCCTCGCCTCAGCGCGGTCCGTCCTCGTGTACCCGACGCCGATGAGGTCCGAGACGACGGTTTCGAGGTCGTGGGAGGTTCCTTGTTCGAATCGAAGAGGCTCTGTCGTGGTCGGTGAGACGCGCTGGGTCACCGCCCGCACCGAGGCAACCACGACGAAGTGCTCGTTGGCCGTGAGGCGGTGGCGAGCCTCGACCCGTTCGGCCATCGTGACCACGTTCGGCGAGACATGCTCGAACGGGAGCGTCTCCCATGCAGGGAGGTGGACCACGTCGTCGGTGAACAGCGCTACGTCCTCGGCGAGTTCCTCTGCCTCACGCTCACCTGCCACGATGGCGAGGAGCGGTTTGTCGCTCCGTCTCACCATCGCTGCAAGCACCACGGCGCGCGCGGACGGCGGCACGACGACTCGACCGGGGAGGGGTGGATCGAGGTCGCGTCGCCACCGATCGACGAGCGCAGACAGCGGTGCTGACACAACCCATGCATCGTACCGGAGCGACGGACTCAGTTGGCTTTGACCAGCCCCTCGGCTCGGAACCATTCGATGGTGCGCATGAACGTGTCCTCGATCGGGTGGTAGATGATGCTGAGGCCCCGCTCGGCCTTCGACCCGTCGAAGCGGTGTCCATGCACCAGTGTGCGGATGAGCCCGGGACATATCCCCGACGATGGACGCACCCACGACGCGACGCGAGCAGCCGGGATCCCGAACCCGATCATGGCTCGCTCCGAGATCCATCGTGGTGTGAGGTTCCGTCCGACGATGCCCGATGCAACGGCAACGGCATCCGGGACACTGATCGACGCACCTGAGAGCAGGTATCGCTCACCCGGCCGGCCGTGTCTCGCAGCAGCGATGTGACCGGACACACAGTCCTCGATGTCGACGATCGACAGGAACGTATCGAAGAGGATCGGGCGCCTCGCGTTGAGCACGCGCAGAAGGATCTCGGCGGAACCCGTCGCCCTCCCCGGCCCCTGGACCGATGACGGATTGACGGCGATGAGGTCGATCCCGCACCGGGAGGCTTGGTCGAAGGCAGCGATCTCGGCAAGGTGCTTGGACCGGGCGTATGGGGATGGGTACTCGCCTGAATGCACCGTCACTTCGGTACCGATCTCTCCCTTGCGCTCTCCGATCGCTGCAGCCGACGATGTGTATACGACCCGCTCGACACCGGCCAAGGTAGCTGCGGCGATCACCGCCCTGGTCCCTTCGACGTTCACACGGTCCATCGCCCCAACGTCGCGGGGGCACGTGTCGTTGACACCAGCAACGTGGAATACAACGTCGATGCCCCGCATGGACCTGGCAAGCCCGGCAGTGTCGAACAGGTCTCCCGGCACCGGCTCGGCGCCACGCTCGGCGACCTTTCGCTGCGCTGACGGTGACCGGACAAGTGCCGAGACCCTGGTGCCCGATGCGGCCAAGCGTGCCAGGAGGTGCCCACCGATCAGGCCGCTGCCCCCGGTGAGGAACGCACTACTCGGTTCGGTCACGGCGGGAGAGCACAGAGCGAAATCGGGAGAAGTAGTCCCCTGCCGAGATGAGGGTGACGATCACTGCTGCGGCCATGAACCACTGGTCGAGACGCCACGGTCCGATCAGGATGTCGAGACCGAGGATCGCGAGCGAGATCGCGGTGAACTGAACGGTTGCCTTCGATTTGCCCCACATCGATGGGGGGACCGTGTCCTGGTCGAGGGCAGCGACGGAACGGAGGCCCATGATCGCGATCTCCCGCCCGATGATGATGAACGCCACCCAGCTACTCGTCGCTCCGACGTCGACGAGCGCTATGAGCGCTCCCGAGACGAGGATCTTGTCGGCAACGGTGTCGAGGAACGCGCCGAGTGTGGTCGTGATCCGCCAGCGTCTGGCAAGGTAGCCGTCGAGGAAGTCGGTAATCGCGGCAACGACGAACACGACAGTCCCAACAACCGCAAGCGTCGGGTCGCCCGGAGACGCCAGGATCAAGGCCATTGCAACCGGTGTGAGAATGAGCCGGATGACCGCGAGAAGGTTCGGTATCGACATGTGCTTGGCAGCCTATCGGGGGGTGGGCCGCTGCGCCGGTATCAGTCGGTGATCCATCCGAGAGAGCGCTCGAGTGCCTTTGACCAGCCACCGAGGAGTCTGTCCCTCTCAGAGGGTGTCATCGAGGATCGGTACCGGACGGCTTCGTGCCAATGTGCCGCAACGTCGTCGACGCCTGCCCACACCCCGACTGCCAGACCCGCCCCGAACGCTGCCCCGATCACCGTGGTCTCGATCTTGGATGGGACGACGACGTCGATGTCGAGGAGGTCCGCAAGGAAGCCCATCAGCAGCGCGTTGGCGACCATTCCTCCGTCGACGCGCAGTTCGGTGAGCCGATCCCCGGTGTCTCGCTCCATGGCCACGATCAGGTCGTACGTCTGGAAAGCCGTCGCCTCGAGCACGGCACGTGCGAAGTGGCCCCGATTCGAGAACCGGGTCAAGCCTGCGAAGAGCCCGCGTGCATCGTCCCGCCAGTGGGGGGCGAAGAGGCCCGAGAAAGCAGGGACGAAGTAGACGTCACCGTTATCGGGAACCGTCGCAGCGAGCGCCTCGACCTCACCCGATGACGAGATCATGCCGAGGTTGTCTCTCAGCCACTGGACGGCAGAACCGGCAACCGCGACAGATCCTTCGAGGGCGTAGCGAGCCGGCTCGCCAGCGATCTGGTACGAGACGGTCGTCAGGAGCCCCGAGGTGGAGCGCACGATCTTGGTACCGGTATTCGTCACGAGGAAAGCTCCTGTGCCGTAGGTCGCTTTCGTCCCTCCCGGTCCGAACGCTGCCTGTCCGACGAGGGCGGCGTGCTGGTCACCGAGGATCGCGGTGAGCTCGGTTCCTTCGAGAACACCCGTGCACCTCCCGATCGGTCCGATCGACGGGACGATCTCGGGCAAGATCTCCATCGGAACGCCTACGGCCTCACACAGGTCGGTGTCCCATGCGAGCGTTTCGAGGTTCATCAGCATGGTGCGACTCGCGTTGGTGACGTCGGTGACGTGGCGTCCCGTCAGGTTCCACGCAAGCCAGGAGTCGATCGTCCCGAACGCGAGGTTCCCTCTGCGGGCGAGCTCTGCAATATGCGGGTAGCGATCGAGAAGCCAGCGCACCTTCGGTCCTGAGAAGTAGGTTGCAGGCGGTAACCCCGTCCGTTCCCGGAACCATTCGACACCGTGGTCCTGCCCGAGTTGCTTTGCAAGGTCGGCGGTGCGCGTGTCCTGCCAGACGATCGCGTTCACGACGGGACGCCCCGTCGTGCGATCCCAAAGCACAGATGTCTCGCGCTGATTGGTGATGCCGATACCTGCAAGATCACTCGGCGTCAGACTCGCCTTGGCAAGCGCCTCCTCGATGACCGCCGCAGTGTTGTCCCAGATCTGTTCGGCCCGATGCTCTACCCAGCCGGGCCGCGGCAGCACCTGGTCGTGTTCCATCTGGGCAACGGCAACGAACGAACCCCCATCGTCGATGATCGCGAACCGTGTGCTGGTCGTTCCCTGATCGATCGCTCCTATGTAACGCTTCATGGCTGTTGCCTCTCAGTCGTTGAGTTCACCGGCGAACTGTCGAGCGTCGTCCCCATCCGAGACGATGAACCGTTCGATCACGTCTCCTGCCCTCGCGATCGTGACATCGATGCCATCTCGCTCTGTGGAACGGAACCGGCTCAGGACGAAGTCCGCGGGATCGACGCGTCCTGGCGGACGGCCCACGCCGAGCTTCAACCTCCAGAACTCCTCAGACTTGAGTGACCCGATCGTCGAACGGACACCGTTGTTGCCGCCGTGCCCGCGTGCCCACTGCACCTTGAGCTTTCCGAAGGGGACGTCGATGTCGTCGTGGACGACGAGCAGGTACTCGGGCTGAACTCCGAAGTACCGGACGAGAGGGGCAATGGCCTGTCCCGACTCGTTCATGAACGTTGTCGGAAGGGCGAGAACGGCGCGGTTCTCACCAAAAGAGGTCTCGGCGATCTCTGCCCTGATCCCCTGTCTCGCGCGCTTGAAGGACACGCTGTGATGGGTAGCGAAGTGCTCGACAGCCTCGGCGCCGATGTTGTGCCGCGTCGCCGCGTACTTGGGTCCGGGGTTCCGGAGCCCAACGATGAGCCGGGTGGTCGATCCTGCGATCAGCCCTCGTCCTCAGATTCGGACTCGCCATCCGCCTCGGATTCGCCCTCGATCGGGAGGCCTTCCTCGTCGAGAAGCTCTTCGACAGGCTCCTCTTCGACCGCAGGCACCACGACGGTGAGCAGCGGATGGTCGGGGTCTGCCGTGTACGTCACGCCTTCAACCTCGGGAAGGTCCGAAACCTTGAGCGTGTCGTGGATGCCGAGATGCTCGATATCGACTTCGACCGACTGCGGGATCGCGTTCGGAAGCGCTGAGATCATGACGCTCGCGTCGAACACCTCGATCACGGCACCTTCGTCCTTGACCCCTCGTGGGATCCCGATGAACTCGATGGCGACCTCGGCGTCGATCTCGGTGTCCATCTTGACCTGGATGAAGTCGAGGTGGGTGATATCGCCACGCACCGGGTCCCGCTGGATCTCGCGAGCAACGGTGAGGACCTGAGATCCGTCAACATCGACCTCGATGAGTGCGTTGCGGCCTGCGCCGGTGTGAAGGACGGCGTACAGATCACGGTTCGAAACGTGTACGGCGAGTGGTTCGATATCGACGCCGTAGACGACGCCGGGGATGCGCCCCTCACGGCGGAGCCGCTTGGAGGCACGAGTGCCCTGGGTAACGCGCTGCTCGGCGCGCAGGGTTTCCTGCTGCATGTGGAGTTCACCTCGGGTTCGGATGAGGATTCAATGCAACAGTCTACGGAGAATCCGAACGAAGTGAAAGGCAGCCTCTCCGTCCCCCCTTCAGGGGGTGTCGCTTTACCTGTCATTGTCCGTTTCTGACGC
>CAYLVM010000036.1:0-20678 GCA_964387145.1 uncultured Acidimicrobiaceae bacterium | reverse complement strand
AGGGGGGACAAGCGAGTCCTCGAGCGAGGGGGGACCGCGAGCCCGCGAGCCCGGCGCGGCAAAGACCGATCACCGGTTGCTCCCACTTCGTGCACGCAGGCTCGCCCTTCACTGCTGTGCCATCCCCCTGCATCGCTCCTGCGTCGCTCTGCCCACCCATTATCCCTGGACAGAAGAATGCTGAGTCCTGCACGGAATCCATGCAAGCGTGAACACCGCGAAATCCTTGGGATTGCAGCGATTCTCGGAGACCGACCAGACCCACCTCGTGGGTCGAACCACCGTGCGAATGTGTCGTCAGACCTCGATATCCACGATGAGGGCGAGGTGGTCCGTCCCACGCACGGGGACGACCTCCGTGGTGATCGGGCGAGCCCGATTCACGAACGCATGGTCGATCCTCAAGAGACGTGGGCCGGACAGGAAGTGGGACCAGGTTCGCCTGGCCGTCCCGGTCACTCTCGCGGCGTCGACACCGAGCTCGCTCAACAGCTTGTACTCGCGCCACGCCGGGGAAGCGTTCATGTCGCCGATGACGACACTCGGCGAACCCCGTTCACCAAGGAACGCTGCAACCTGATCGATCTGGTGACGCCGCGCCGCACGCGACTCCGACCAGGGACGGTCGGTCGGGTTCACCAGGTGCACATCGACGATATCGAGCGCCTGCATCAGACTCGGCCAGTCGTCGGGATCGAGCCTGGCTGCCCACCCGGGGCGTTGCTCGAGGTCGAGCCGTTCGATACCCACCGGGTTCCTCGTCGCGATCCCCATTCCGAACCCGTCCTCTCGAGGGTCGAGATGACCGTGTCCGAGAACGTCTGCAACGACTTCTGCTGTCGTTGGACCCATCTCCTGGGCACACACGACATCGGGATCGGCATCGACGATGAGGCGGCGCAGCTCGTTGGGGTCGGCGCGATCGACGAGCAGATTGATCGAGAGGATTCTCAGCAGTGCCATAGCTTCGGGAGGCTACCGCTCACAGTGATTTGCCATCGCGACGGTCCCAGATTCCCCTTCCTCCAACCGGGGCCCGGTGCGATACTCAAGGGGAGGACAAGGAGGCACCATGAAGTCTCTGGCATACGCGTCGTTGATGATCGCTGCGTTCTTCGCCTTCCTCGTCGCTGGAGCAGCGATCGCCACGGGGGAGAGCCCACACGCGGTGGATCTCCTGCTCGTCGCGATCCCCGGCACCATCGGGATCACTCTGTGGGTTCTCGCGCCGGCGTTCACGTCTTCGGTGCCGACACCCATCAGGGTCGTGATGTATCTCACCGGCATCTTCGTGCTTCTCAGCGGGATGCTGTGGGTCAACTACGTCATCGAGTACGGCGATGGAACGAACTACGAGATAACGACCACCGGACGTTTCGCCCAGGTCTACACCGTCGATGAGGTCTCGGGAGGTGAGACTCTCGTGTTCGAGGGAACACCGGCACAGGCCGATCAGTGGGTCGAGCACCGCCGGGCTGGAACACGAGACACGACACTCCCCTTCGTGACCATTGCGGTCGGGCTACTCGTGACGGTTGGCACGCTTGGCCTCGGATGGCACCACACCGGGGAGCGATACCACATCGGCACATCCCACGGCCACCCGGCAACCTGACCCGAACAGGTGTCTGGCGCTGATACGGCTCGGATACGAGCCGTATCAGCGCCAGACACCTAGGAGGCGAGCCAGGTGGCGATCGCGGCGAGGAACTCGTCGCCGTAGGAGTCGATCTTCTTCGCTCCGACACCGTTGATCGCAAGGAGCTCCTCACGGTCGGATGGCAACACTGTGGCCATGTCGCGAAGCGTCGCATCGTTGAACACGATGTAGGCCGGGACCTGTCGCTCGCTGGCGAGCTGCTTCCTGAGCACCCGTAGCTCGTCGAACAGCTCCTGGGCACCCTCAGAGAGTTCCTGGTGCTGGATGGTGGGCACACGCGGCGTCTTCGTCACTCGCGGCGCCGGTGTGCTGTGGAGATCACCTCCGAGGTCCGCGCACCAGTCGCACGACGATCCGCACGGATCGGTATGTTCACCGAAGTACCCTGCAATCGCCTGGTGCCTGCATGCGTCCGCCTCGGCAAAGTCGTACATCCTTCGGATGTGGCGCTGCTGGGATGATCCACTGTCGTCTCGCGAGACCATCCGTTCGAGCTGGATGACGTCTGCCCACGAGTAGAACAGGAAGCAGTCACTGTCGACACCGTCACGCCCCGACCGCCCGATCTCCTGGTAGTACCCCTCGAGGGACTTCGGCATGTCGCGATGGATGACGAACCGCACATTGGACTTGTCGATGCCCATCCCGAACGCCACCGTTGCACACACGACGTCGATCTCGTCACGGATGAAGGCATCCTGCACACGCGTGCGTTCCCCGGACTCGAGACCTGCGTGGTACGCCGATGCCTTGACCCCGATGGAGCGCAGGTAGGCAGCCGTCGACTCTGCCGACTTGCGCGACAGCGTGTAGACGATGCCGGACTCCCCTCGACGCGCGTCACAGATCTTGCCGATGGAGTCCTTCACCGTGATCTTGCGCCCATCGTGGTTCCCCTTCTTGAGCACGTGGAGCTTGAGGTTCGGGCGGAAGAACGACGTCTGGACGATGAGTGGGTCTGCAAGGGCGAGCTGATCGGCGATGTCGGCACGGACCCGCTTCGTCGCGGTCGCGGTGAGAGCGAGGACGGGGACGCCGAACCGTGACTTGAGGTTGATGAGCTTGCGGTACGCGGGACGGAAGTCGTGACCCCACTGCGAGATGCAGTGTGCCTCGTCGACGGCGATGAGCCGTACATCTGCACGGTCGAACACAGACCCCAGGCCGGCGTCGAGTCCCTCGGGGGCGACGTAGACGAGGTCGTAGTCTCCACGCTGGAGACCCTCGATCCTGGCCAGTCGCTCCTCGTACTCGATGCTCGAGTTGATGAACGTCGCCTTGATCCCAATCTCGTTCGCCGCATCGACCTGGTCCTTCATCAGCGCGATGAGGGGCGAGACGACGAGCGTCGTACCGCCCATGAGCCTGGCTGCAAGCTGGTAGGTGAGGGACTTACCCGACCCGGTCGGCATGACCGCAAGACAATCCGATGCGCTCAGTGCAGCTTCGACGACCTCTCGCTGGCCCGGTCGGAACTCGGAGAACCCGAACGTCGTGGCCAGCTCGCCGAATATGTCATTGACATCGATACCCGTCGCCGGACGCTGCTGCTTCGACGGCACCTGAGGCGCTTCGGGGCGCGTTCCAGCACTTGCAGGTTCCCATGCTGTGGGTGGAGCCGAATCGTCCGGCACCTCACCGGCGAGCATCTCCCAGTAGCCGTCGTCGTCAGGGATGTTGTCGGTGGCGTCAGGTTCGATCACGCAGGAAGCATACGAGGTGCTGCAGCCCTCGGGTCAGTGTCGCGTACCTGCCGGTCACACCGAGTTCGTCACAACTCCCCGATACGTTGGGGGCATGAGCAACACCGAGCCGATGCCCCTGTTCGAGGAGTCACCGAACAGCTCCCTCCGAGATGACACTTATCGTACACCTAACGTGTATGATAGGTGTATGGCCCGAACGAACATCGTCATCGACGACGAGCTCATTGAGCTCGTGATGCGCCGCTACGGTGTCCACACCAAGACCGAAGCGGTCGATCTGGCTTTGCGCCACCTCGCGGGACGGCCCATGACGACCGCAGAGGCACTTGACATGCGTGGAGCTCGTGCGATCCTCGACATACCTCCCGACGACAGGGCACCTTCGTGATCCTCATCGAGACGTCGGCGTGGGTCGAGTACGACCGCGCCACGGGGTCGACGATCGATCAGAGACTCACCGAGCTGATCACAGCAGAGGCCGACATCGCGGTCACGGAGGCGGTGCTCATGGAGGTACTCGCAGGCGCCAGAGACGATCACAGCTGGATACAGCTTCGTCGACTTCTCACCTCGTTCACGTGGCTGCCGACCGAAGCCGCGACCGACTTCGAAGGTGCAGCACGCCTCTACCGGTCATGCCGGTCGCACGGCATCACCCCCCGGGGCCTCATCGATTGCATGATCGCCTCGATCGCTCTCCGGACGAACGCCGCGGTCTTGACAGCAGACCGGGACTTCGCCCTGATCGCTGAAGTGGTTCCCCTCCAGATCGACGCGGCGCTGGCGCTCTGACTCCCACGTCGACTCCCCCGACCCCGGCAGGTCCACGAATCGTGCATCTCTACCATCGAGCAGCAACACCGCGATGTGGCGCAGGAACCCATGCCCGATAGTGTCGGTTGGCTGCCCACGAGCGAGACTCCATGCCGCCAACAACCGATCGCCCAGTGACCGAACGATCCAGAACCTGGCTCGAACTCGGATCGCTCGCCCTCATGTGGGGAAGCACATTTCTTCTCATCAAGGTTGCCGTGCCGAGCGTGCCGGCATTCACCATGGCAGCGGTACGGGGGCTGCTCGCTGCCGGCATTCTGTGGAGCGTCGTCACCGTTTCACGACGCGGGACCACTGCGACCCGCGAAGGGTGGATGCCAGCGATCGTTCTCGGGACCCTCTCGGGGTGGCTCCCGAACGTCCTCACCGCCTGGGCGTTGCTCCGCCTCGCCTCTGCAGAAGCCGGGATGTTGAGCGCCGCCGGACCGATCTTCGTCGTCATCCTCGCCCACTTCTTCCTCAAGAGCGAGCGGCTCCACATCGCCCAGGCCATCGGTGTCGTCATCGGGTTCATCGGCGTCGGCCTCATCGTCGGCATCGACCCTGAGTCCATCCAGTCGGGAGACATACTCGGGAAGATGGCGATGATCGCCGTCGCCGTCAGCTACGCGGCAGGAACGGTGTACTCACGCTGGATCGGTCCCCAGGACGCCCCTCGCCTTGCAATGCGTCAGCAACTCATCGCAGGCCTCTTCACCGTGCCGATCGCTCTTGCGATCGAGCAGCCGTGGGACGTCCGCCCCGAGCCGGTTGCCATCGTCGCGATCATCGGACTCGCCATATGGGCCGGCGCTATCCCCATCTGGCTGTACTTCCGCCTCATCGCACACACGAGGGCCGTCACGGTCTCACTCGTCGCCTACCTCACTCCCGCTGTAGCCGTGGTCCTCGGCGTGCTCGTCCTCGGCGAGATGCTCGAGCCGTCGGCGGCGGTCGGGCTTCTCGTCGTGTTCACGGGAGTCGCCGTCACCACCAGGCGTCAGCATCCACCCGTTCCAGCACGAGCCATCGATCCCGCTGCGGTGAGCCCGATCCCGATAGCCGACGGTCCTGTGGGATCCTCGACCGACGAAGACGCCCCGTCGGACTCCGATGGGTAGCCCCGCAACGATGGATCAGTTCACTCCCAATCGGCCATGGCGTCGGACATGCAGCTCATCGTCGTGCCGAGCTTGTCGTGGTACCGCTCGGGCAGGATGGCGATGCCGATCACGGACATACCGATAGCGGGCGTCACACCGACTCCTCCGGCGGTTGCCATCCCGACAGCAGCAGCCGCTGCGATAGGGAATGTCGCAGCGAGCACGACGGCGGGAATCCGGGAACGGAACCTGGCACCACCGCCAGCCACGTCGCCACGAACACCGCTGACGAAGCAGTCGGTATCACCCGTGCGAGCGCCGCCGACCCGGGTTGACCCGCCAAGCAGAACACGAGCCCGATGACGACGAGTTCTCAGCTTTACAATCGCACGGCCTTTTCGACTACGATCGGCCCATGTCAGGTATCCAGGTAGGCCTCGAGGCCATCGAAACCGCGAGCCGAGACGAGCTCGCAACACTCCAGAGCGAGCGACTCTCCAAGACGCTCCACCACGCGTACGACAACGTCGAGCATTACCGCACGGCGTTCGACGATGCAGGCGTCCACCCGGACGACTGCAAGACGACGGAGGATCTCGCGCAGTTCCCGTTCCTCGTCAAGGACACGCTGCGCCAGAACTACCCGTTCGGCTTGCTTGCAGTTCCCAGAGAACAGGTCTCGCGTGTCCACGCGTCGTCGGGAACGACGGGGAAGCCGACCGTCGTCGCGTACACCCGCAACGACATCGACATGTGGGCCGACGTGATGGCCCGCAGCATGTACGCAGCAGGTGGCCGTCCCGGAGACATCGCCCACATCGCGTACGGCTACGGCCTGTTCACCGGAGGGCTCGGCGCCCACTACGGCGCAGAACGCCTTGGCTGTACGGTGGTACCCATGTCGGGGGGCCAGACGGCGAAACAGGTCACGCTCATCAACGACCTGAAACCCCGCATCCTGATGGTCACACCGTCGTACTGCCTGTCACTCATCGACGAGATGGAGAACCAGGGCCTCGACCCTGCAGCGAGCTCGATCGAGATCGGGATCTTCGGTGCAGAGCCCTGGTGCGACGGGATGCGCGAGCAGATCGAGGAGCGGCTCGGCATCGACGCCGTGGATCTCTACGGCCTCTCGGAGGTCATCGGCCCCGGCGTTGCTGTGGAGTGCGTCGAGGAGAAGGACGGCCTCACGATCTGGGAAGACCACTTCTATCCCGAGATCATCGACCCGGGTACAGGTGACCTGCTCCCCGACGGTGAGGAGGGCGAACTCGTCATCACGTCCCTCACCAAAGAGGCCCTCCCCGTGATCCGGTACCGAACCGGCGACCTGACACGTCTACTTCCCGGCACGACACGCACGATGCGCAGGATCGCCCGCCTCAAGGGCCGCACCGATGACATGATGATCATCCGTGGCGTCAACGTGTACCCGAGCCAGATCGAGATCGAACTGCTCAAGGTCGAGCGACTTGCACCGCACTATCAGATCGAAGTGATCCAGACGGGCAACACGAAGGGCCTGATCGTGCACGTCGAATCCGCAGACCCGCTCGATGGTGTGCTCGAAGCCGCAGTTGCCGAAGAGGCCCAGGCCCACATCAAGGCGAACGTCGGGATCCGAGTCGACGTCCGTGTCGAGCCCCCCGGCTCGGTACAACGCTCCACGGGCAAGGCCCAGCGGGTCATCGACCACACCTGCTGACCCCCTTCTCTGAGGTGTCTGGCGTCCAGACGCCTCAGGAGTGGGGAGCCGTACCCTGGGGGCATGCATCTACTGAGCCTCGAGAGCGTGACGAAGTCGTACCCGGAGACGCCGGTGCTCGAACGCGTCTCGCTCGGGATATCGAGCGGTGAACGCATCGGGGTGATCGGGCGCAACGGTTCGGGAAAGTCGACCCTGCTTCGCATCATCGCCGAGGGCGAGGACATCGATGGAGGAGCAATCGTCCGGGCACGGGGCCTACGAATCGCAACGCTCGACCAGAACCCGGTCTTCGACGACGAAGCCACCGTCGGACACATCTTGAGCGACGACCGTCTCGCCATCGCTGTTGCGGACCGCCTCGGCCTCACCGATCCCCAGGCGACGTGCGAAACGCTCTCGGGTGGTCAACGGAAGCGGCTCGCTCTCGCCCTTGCCCTTGCAGCACCGTGCGATCTGTTGATCCTCGACGAGCCGACGAACCACCTCGACGTCGACATCATCGACTGGCTCGAAGATCATCTCCGAGGTCGAAAGGAGGCACTCCTCCTCGTCACCCACGACCGGTACCTCCTCGACCGGGTCGTCAACCGCGTGGTCGAGGTCCACAACGAATCGCTCTACACACACCAGGGAACCTACGAGCAGTACCTCGAAGCGGTCGCCGAGCGCGAAGCACAGGAGGCGGCGACCGAACATCGTCGGCAGCGGCGGATCAAGACGGAACTCGCCTGGCTTCGCCGCTCCCCCAAGGCCAGGACATCGAAGTCCCGCTACAGGGTCAACCAGGCGAACGATCTCATGGCGCAGCAGCGCAAGGAGGCCCGTGAAGCGCTGACGATCGATCTGCCGTCGCGCCGCATCGGATCCAAAGTCGTGAACCTTCACAACGTCGGCAAGGCGTACGACGGGAGGTGGATCCTGCGCCACATCGATTACAAGCTTCACCCCGATGCTCGCATCGGGATCGTCGGGCCGAACGGGGCTGGCAAGACGACCCTGCTCCGACTCATTGCTCAGCGCATCGAGCCCGACGAGGGGAAGGTCAGTGTCGGATCGACGATCCACTACGGCTGGTACGGCCAGGACCCCAGACCGATACCCGACACGACACGGGTCCATGCTGCGGTCCGCGAGCACCTCGACGAGGTGCGCCTCGAAAGCGGTATCAAGGTCTCTGGTTCCCAGATGCTCGAACGTTTCCAGTTCACCCGCGATCAGCAGCAGTCGACCGTTGCGGACCTCTCAGGAGGGGAACGACGCAGGCTCGAACTCCTCCTCAGCCTCATGGAGGCCCCGAACCTGCTGCTGATGGACGAACCGACGAACGATCTCGACATCGACACACTGAACGTCCTCGAGGAGTACCTCGATGCGTGGGATGGGGCTCTCGTCGTCTCGAGCCACGATCGGTACTTCCTCGACCGAGTGTGTACCGACATACTCTCGATCGAACCCGACGGGTCCGTACGACACCACCCCGGAGGGTGGTCTGCGTACCGTGAGGTGGCACTGTCACAGCGAAGCACGACACGCTCAGCAGCAAGCACCCGGCCGGACCGTCCGAGACAACAGCGTACGAAACTCACGTATAACGACAAACGAGAACTCGACCGGATCACCCGCCGCATCCCGAAACTCGAGGAACGCAAAGCCACTCTGAAAGCAGCTCTCGATAAATCTGGTGATGACTACGAACGCACCCTCGAGCTGTCCCAGGAGCTCGCCGGGGTCCTCGACGAACTCGACACGTCCGAAACCCGCTGGCTCGAGCTCACCGAAAAGGCCGAGCAACTCGCCACAGAGGCCGACGCGCCATGACGTTCTCGACAGCCTGTCGAGAACCTTCTCCGTACCCTTCACCCCGTATGATCGATACACAGCCTGTGGGCGTGCTGTTGCTTCAACTCGGCACACCGGATTCAGCCTCAACCAGGGACGTGCGGCGTTATCTGAACGAGTTCCTGTCGGACCCGCGCGTCATGGACGTACCGGCACCGGTTCGTTGGCTGCTCCTCAACACGGTGATCCTGCCTTTCCGGCCTCGCAAGTCTGGCGAGTTGTACAAGAAGATCTGGACGGAGGACGGTTCGCCCCTTCTGGTGCACACCGAGGCCCTCGCATCTGACGTCCAGAGCAAGCTCGGAGACGGCTACCTCGTCGATTTCGGTATGCGGTACGGGTCACCGACCATCGCTTCGGCCGTCGACCGTCTCCTCGCACGCGACGTCGCCAACATCCGGGTCCTCCCCCTCTTCCCCCAGTACGCATCGTCGGCGGGCGGCTCGGCAACAGCACGCACGATGGAGCTCCTCGCCGATCGCTGGAACGTCCCTTCCGTCTCGTTCCTCCCGGAGTTCTACAACGAGTCCGGCTACATCACCGCCATCGTCGAGACGGCCCGGCCCCGCCTCGAAGAGTTCCGACCCGACCACATCCTCTTCTCCTACCACGGGCTGCCGGAGCGTCAGGTGAAGAAGGCCGATGCGACCGGCAGCCACTGTCTCGCTTCGGATGGATGCTGTGACACGATCGGCCCGGTCAACCGGCACTGCTACCGGGCACAGTGTTTCGCGACGACCCGTCTCGTTGCAGCCGGCCTCGATCTTTCCCCGGACTCGTACTCCACAGCGTTCCAGTCGCGTCTTGCAGGCACACCGTGGATCACGCCACAGACCGACCGGGTGCTTCAGGGCCTCCACGACACCGGGATCCGCCGACTCGCCGTGTTCACCAACTCGTTCGTCGCCGACTGCCTCGAGACACTCGAAGAGATCGGGATCCGCCTCGCCAAACAGTGGGAGGAGCTCGGTGGCGACGAACTCCTCCTGATCCCCTGTGTCAATGAATCCCCCACATGGGTCGACACGGTTGTCTCCATGGTGTCGAACGGGGACCCGGGATGACCCTCACCGCCACGACCGTCGCTGCGTTCTACGAACGGCTCCAGGACGACCTTTGTGCCAGACTCGAGACACTCGACGCAACGACGACGTTCGGCTCCCAGCCGTGGGACCGCACCGAGGGCGGGGGTGGCACGACCCGTGTGCTGGAGGGAGACGGACCCCTCGAGAAGGCAGCCATCAACGTCTCGACGGTTTGGGGACCTGTACCTGAGAAGCTCTCCGATCCAATAGCGTCACAAGCCGACGAGTTCTTCGCGACGGGCATCTCGATGATCTTCCATCCCCGCAACCCCCACGCACCGGCCATGCACGCGAACCTGCGGTACTTCGAGGTCGACACGGGGGAGGCGTGGTTCGGAGGTGGCATGGACCTGACGCCGTACTACCTCTACGAGGAGGACGCCGTAGCGTTCCACAGCGTCATCCGAGACGTGTGTGATCGACATCATGTCGCCGACTACGCCGCGTGGAAACAGCAGTGCGACGAGTACTTCTTCCTCCCGCATCGCGACGAGGCGCGGGGTATCGGCGGGATCCTCTACGACCACCTCACCGACGACCTCGAAGCCGTCGACACCTTCCAGCGCGATCTCGGACGCACGATCGGTGACGCCTACCTCCCGATCCTGGAACGGCGCATCGCCACGCCGTTCACCGCGCACCAGGAACGCTGGCATCTTCAGCGACGGGGACGCTACGCAGAGTTCAACCTCGCCATCGACCGCGGGACGCGGTTCGGGCTCGAGACAGAGGCAAGGACCGAGAGCGTGCTCTCCTCGCTCCCTCCAAGGGTCCGCTGGGACAGCGATGTTGCACCGAAACCGCTCACACCGGAGGCAGAACTCGTCGATGTCTTACAGGAACCCCGAGTATGGCTATGACTACACCATTTTCCGACTCGCTGTCGGACACCACATCGACCATTGTTGACCTGTTCTCCCGGAGGGGCCAGTGAAGGACTTTGAGATCAGCTCAGTGTCGTATACCTATCCGGCCGTCCCAAGTGACGACCGGGCCCAACTGGCAACGTCACTCGGGCCGGTTCCGACCGCCCTGACACGCCTCTGTGAAGCAGGGATCCCATCGTTCATCCTCTCGACGTGTCTGCGGATCGAGATAGCGATACCCGGATCGTTGGAGCAACTCGACGAAGCCTTACAGATCCTCTTCGGCGACGTTCCGAAACCACCGGGGACGGTCCAGCGGTCGGGAGCGGACGCCGTCGAGCACATCTTCAGGATCGTCTCGGGACTCGAGTCACCGGTAGTCGGAGAGCGAGAGATCCTCGTCCAGTTCCGCCACGCGGCGCTCGACGCAGCCAAGCACGGGGGTGCCAAGGGCACGTTCGTCGGTGTGCTCGATTCCGCCATCGCAGCGGCCCGATCGGTTCGTGAGGAGCTGCCTGCAGATCCCCGGCGATCCATGGCCGCGGTCGCTGCCGGGCTCACAGCCCCTGCAGACCGAGTTGCCGTCTTCGGGCACGGAGAGATGGGGAGATCCGTTGCCGAGGCACTTCTCGACCTTCCCCACAAGCCGATCGTGGAGGTCTACGTACGACGTCCGGAGCTGATCGCCAGCCAGCAGGTGATCATCCGCCCCCTCTCAGAGGCCCCGACGGCACTCGTCACGATGCCGGCCGTGGTCTCTGCGACCTCGGCCAAGACACGGCTGATCCCTACCGACGAGCTGGCAGTCCTCCTTGCATCTCGCACCAAGCCCCTCATCATGGTCGATATGGCAATGCCCCCCGACTTCTCCCCACCGGCAGGTGCAGCCGTCGAATACCACGACATCGATCATCTCGCGACCCTTGCCAAGGACCACATGCCGAGGGGACGGGCCGACGAGATCGTCTCACACGCAGCCGAGGAGTTCCTGCACAAGATCTGGGCCGGACGTCGCACAGGGCACCTCATCGAGCATCTCTTCGACCAGGCCGATGAAGCGGTCGACGAGGTCGTTGAGCGGCTGGCCGGCAAACTCACCGCCCCTGAGGATCGGGCACTGCTCGAGCAGGCAGCGCGTACCGCTGCACACAAGGTCCTGCACAGGCCCGTCCGCTACCTCTCGGGGAATGGCACCGACGACGCCGCTGCCATCGCTGCGGCCTTCGGAGTCGGTCTCGATGACTGAGATCATCCTCGCGACGAGAGGGTCAAGACTCGCGCTCGCCCAATCGACTCTCGTGGCAGACACGATCATGGCGGCGTTCCCCGACGTGACCGTCGAGCTGACGACCGTCGAGACGACCGGTGACCGTGACCGCACGACCGCGGTGACAGCGCTGACCGAACTCGGCGCGTTCGTTCGAAGCGTTCAGAGCGCCGTTCTCGAGGGAAGAGCCGACCTCGCCGTCCACTCGGCCAAGGACCTCCCCGTCATCGGTCCCGACGGTCTGGTCGGCTTCCATCCCCTTCGGGCAGACACAGCAGATGCTCTCGTCGGCATGACACTCGACGAGTTGCCACAGGGGGCCTCCGTTGGGACGGGAAGCCCACGCAGGGAAGCCCAACTCCGTGAGCTTCGACCCGACCTCGAGATCGTCCCCGTTCGCGGTAACGTCGACACGAGGATCTCTCTTGCAACCGGCGGATCCCTCGACGCCGTCGTCCTCGCCGTTGCAGGCCTCGACCGCACCGGACTCTCCGCCCACATCGCGTACCGCTTCGCACCCAGCGAGATGGTCCCCGCTCCAGCGCAAGGTGCTCTGACCATCGAAACCCGCCCCGGCACGTTCGCTGCCGAGGTTGCAGCGACCCTTCAAGACGAAGCCACCAGGATCGCCGTCGATACCGAACGGGCCCTCCTCGACATCACCGGTGCCGGATGCCGCTCGGCACTCGGCGCACTTGCACGAATCGACGATCAGCGGATCGTCATGGACACGTTCGTTGAAGACGACAAGGGTCGACGCAGAGCAACCGTCGACGGTGCCGATCCGCTCGAAGTCGCCGAGGCAGCAAAGAGAGAACTCGGCCTCTGACCATGCGCCTTGGACTCACCACTACGCCAGAACGGATCCGAACCCTGACATCTGGAACCCGCAAGCTCGGGTTCGAACCGGTTTCTCTCCCATGCATCCGTATAGATGCCGTTGCGGGAGGTGTCGAGAACGCGGCTGGTGCTGCACCACAAGCAGATGCCATCGTGATCACGTCACGACGGTCCGCCGAGATGCTCGACGGTGTGATCGACCCCAGCGTTCCGGTGATTGCCGTGGGCCCCGAAACAGCGGCAGCAGTCGAGGAGGCGGGAGGAACCGTCGCCCTTGTCGGGTCGGGTGGTGTTCGGCAACTCGCACGCGACGCCGGCCAGATCCTCGGAGGGAAGGACGTCGTTCTCGTCGGAGCATCCAACACGGTCCGTCAGAGCGCTGCAGCACTCGAGATGGCCGGATGCTCGGTCACGGCGATCGAGCTGTACACGACGGTCCCGATCGCTCCCCCAGATGACCCCGTCGACGCCGTAACCTTCGGATCCCCGACGGCGGTCACCGGGTGGCTCATCGCCCGGGAGTTCACGGACCTCACGGTGGCGGCGATCGGTGCGACCACGGCTGCATCGCTGCGCGGTCACGGAATCGAACCTGACGTCGTCCCGGACCAGCCGGGATTCATCAATATGATCGAACAGTTGGCCGCTCTGCGGCTCGAGAGGAGCACCTCATGACCGGCTTCCCGGTTGAACGTACGCGACGTCTTCGCCGCACGCCCAAGCTTCGCCGCCAGGTGGCAGAGACCCGTCTCGACCCTGCCATGTTCGTGCTTCCCGTGTTCGTCGTCTCGGGAACGGAAGTGCGCGACGAGATCAAGTCGATGCCCGGCAACTATCAGCTATCGATCGACGAACTCATCCCCCTTGCACAGGAAGCCGAATCGCTCGGTGTCGGTGGGATGATCTTCTTCGGTATCCCCGACGCCAAAGACGACCAGGGGACCTCAGCGTGGGACCCTGAAGGGCCCGTCCCGCGTGCTATCGCTGCCGTCAAGGAGCATGCTCCAGGGATCGTCACGTGGGCAGACGTGTGCATGTGCGAGTACACGAGCCACGGCCACTGTGGCGTCCTCGACGGGGACGTCGTCGACAACGATGCAACGCTCCCACTGCTCGCCAGAGCAGCCGTTGCGTATGCCGCGGCAGGTGCCGACGTCATCGCACCGTCGGACATGATGGACGGACGGGTCGGTGCGATCCGGGAGGCACTCGACGATGCCGGATTCGAGGACATCGCGATCTGTTCATACTCGGTGAAGTACTCCTCGGCGTTCTACGGGCCCTTCCGCGACGCGGCGGACTCCGCCCCCGCCTTCGGTGACCGGCGTACCCATCAGATGGACCCTCCCAACGTTCGTGAAGCACGACGCCAGGTCGACCTCGATCTCCTCGAAGGTGCCGACATGGTGATGGTGAAACCTGCAGGGCCCTACCTCGACGTCATCAAAGAAGTCCGCGACATGATCGACGTCCCACTCGCCGCCTACCAGGTGTCCGGTGAGTTCTCGATGGTCAAAGCTGCTGCAGAACGCGGCTGGATCGACGGTGATCGCGTCATGATGGAGTCCCTGACCGGGATCGTTCGGGCCGGCGCCGACATCGTGCTCACCTACTTCGCCATCGATGCAGCACGCACGTTGAAGGAGCAGCGATGACCAGGAACTGGGATCGAGCAGTCGAGCTCATGCCCGGCGGCGTGAACTCTCCCGTGCGTGCCTTCAAGGCCGTCGGCGGTGAGCCTCCGTTCATCGCCTCGGCATCCGGGCCATATCTTTCAACCGTCGACGGCGACGACCTCATCGACTTCATCTCTTCGTGGGGCGCCATCATCCTCGGCCACGCCGAGCCGAGTGTCGTCGAGGCGATCTCGAGCGCAGCGGCGAACGGTACGAGCTACGGCGTCCCGACACTCGGCGAACTCGAGTTCGCCGAACAGGTCACGACGATGGTCCCGTCGATCGAGATGATGCGGATGGTCAACTCCGGTACCGAGGCGACGGCGTCGGCGCTCCGACTTGCCCGCGGGGCGACCGGGCGTGACGTCGTCGTCAAGTTCGAGGGGTGCTACCACGGCCATGCCGACGCATTCCTCGTCAAAGCCGGTTCGGGCGCTGCGACACTCGGCGAGCCCGACAGCCCCGGTGTCCCCGAGGGAACCGCCTCGACCACCCGAATCGTCCGCTTCAACGACCTCGCCTCGGTATCGGCGGCAATGGCGCTGGGAGACGTTGCCGCGGTGATCGTCGAACCGGTTGCAGGCAACATGGGTGTCATTCCCCCCGAACCCGGGTTCCTCGAGGGACTCCGCTCACTCACGAACGACCACGGCGCTCTCCTGATCTTCGACGAGGTGATGACGGGGTTCCGGGTCGGGCCACAGGGCGCCCAGGGCCGCTACGGCATCACACCGGATCTCACGACGCTCGGCAAGATCGTCGCCGGAGGCACACCTGCAGCCGTGTACGGCGGACGCCGGGACCTCATGTCACAGATGGCGCCGTCGGGCCCCATCTATCAGGCAGGCACCCTTGCTGGAAACCCGATCACCGTTGCAGCGGGACTCGTGACGCTGCGCCGAATCGCATCGGACCCGGCGTTGTACGACCGCCTCGAAGCATCCGGGGCCGAGCTCGAGACACGCCTCGCCGCTGCGTTGTCCAGACACGGCATCGACGGCACCGTCCAACGGGTCGGCGCCATGCTCACCGTCTTTTTCGGACCAACGACGGTACGTTCGTGGGACGACGCCGTCACCCTCGACCGGGATCGTTTCGCACGGTTCTTCAACGGCGCGCTCTCACGCGGCGTGCTGCTGCCTCCCTCACCGTTCGAAGCGATGTTCCTGATGGACGCGCACACAGACGTGCTCGAAACTGCAGTGTCGGTGCTCGAATCGGCGATCGGCGACGCTGCATGACGAGGCTCCTCGACACGCTCGCGTTGCGTCCGACCGACCGCAGACCCGTATGGGTCATGCGTCAAGCCGGCCGCTACCTCCCTGAGTATCGTGAGCTGAGGAGTCGCCACACCTTCCAGGAGTCCATCCTGGATCCCAAGATCGCAGCGGAGATAACCCTGCAACCCATCCGCCGCTTCGGCTTCGATGGGGCGATCATGTTCGCCGACATCATGACGCCCCTCGAAGCGATGGGTATCGACGTGACCTTTGACCCGGGACCCAAGCTCCGGCCCATGAGCCTCGCTGAGATCGCCGACCTGCCGGACCTCGACCTCGATCGGGTCGCTCATGTTGCAGAGACGCTTCGACTCGTGCGCAAGGACGTCCCGGACGACGTGACCGTCATCGGCTTTGCCGGAGCCCCGACCACGCTCCTTGCGTACCTGCTCGAAGGCAGCGGATCCAAGGAGTACCTCCCCCTTCGCAAAGCGATGCACGCCGGGACGCCAGAACTCGACGCAGCACTCGAGAGACTGTCGACGGCCATGCATGCCTACCTCGCGATGCAGGTCGATGCCGGCGCCCAGGTGGTGCAACTCTTCGACTCGTGGGCAGGCATCCTCCCCCGCCACCTGCTCGAGACGCGATCGTTTTCGGCTGCAAAGACGACCCTCACAGCACTGTCCGCGCCCACGATCTACTTCGCCCCGGGTGCAGGCCATGCACTCGGTTCGATGCGCTCGGTCGGTGCAACGGCCTACGGCGTCGATTGGCGTATACCGATCGACGAGGCGTGGGCCAAGCTCGGCACCGACGTCGCCATCCAGGGCAGTCTCGACCCGGCGATCCTCCTCACCGATCCCGAACACATTCAGGCGGCCGTCACCGACCTGCTGCGACGAACTGCAGGACGACAAGGACACATCGTCAACCTCGGCCACGGCATCGACCGCCACACACCGATCGAGAACGTCGCAGCGTTCGTCGATGCCATCAAGGAGGCACACTGATGGATCTCTCCCCCGAACTACTCGAACGCTACGACCGCCCCGGACCCCGCTACACGTCGTATCCAACGGCAGTCGAGTTCGCCGACGAGTTCAGTGCAGAGGACTACGCCCAACGGCTCGCGGCCTACGCCGAGAATCCATCCGCACCCTTGTCCCTCTACGTCCACCTGCCGTTCTGTGAGTCCCGGTGCTCGTTCTGTGCCTGCCACGTCGTCGTGACGAAGCACGGCTCGGTCGCCGACGCGTACCTCACCAGGGTCGAACAGGAAGCCGAGATCGTGGCACAGTATCTCGGTGAGGGTCGCCAGTTCCTGCAGTACCACTGGGGTGGCGGGACACCGACCTACTACTCGGCGCCGGCACTCGCCCGCCTGCACCGCTCTCTGACGCGATGGTTCGACATCCAGCCGGGGGCCGAAGTCGCGGTCGAGGTCGATCCGAGGGTCACCACACGTGACCATCTCGAGACGATGTGGGATCTCGGGTTCAACCGCCTGTCCTTCGGCGTTCAGGATCTCGACCCGGTCGTCCAGGAGCTCATCGGACGCGGCCAGACCGCTGCCGAGACGGTCGAGTTGTACGAAACTGCGCGAGAGCTCGGGTACACGTCGATCAACCTCGACCTGATCTACGGATTGCCGGGACAGACGGAGGCGACGATGTCTGCAACGCTCGACACCGTCATCGAACTGCGACCAGACCGGCTCGCCATCTACTCGTTCGCGTACGTTCCCTGGATGCGGCCGCATCAGAAACGCATGGGTGACGGAGACCTCCCCGACCGTGATCTGAAGTTCCACCTCCTGTCGATGATCACCGAGCGGCTGACGCGTGCCGGGTACCGGGCGATCGGCATGGACCACTTCGCGTTGCCCGAGGATGAACTGTCGATCGCTGCCGAAGCGGGGACCCTCACCCGCAACTTCATGGGCTACGCAACGCAGAACGGTGCCGGTGTCGTAGCGCTCGGAACGTCGGGGATCAGCGACATCTCCGGTGCGTACGCACAGAACCATCGACGGCTCGCCAGCTACTACTCGGCCATCGATGAGGGCACGCTCCCCATCGAGCGGGGGTACAGCCTCACCGATGATGACCTCGTCCGGCGCTACGTCATCACCGAACTCATGTGCAACGGTCGTGTGCGCTCCACAGAGGTCCAACGACGATTCGGTATCGACTTCACCTCTGCGTTCGCTGCGGAACGGGCCGTGCTGAGTGCCCCGGGAGGTCTCGTGGACGAAGGCATGGTCGAGGTGAGGGACGACGAGATCGTGGCCACCGAACTCGGCCGAATGTTCATCCGCAACGTTGCACGAGTGTTCGATGCGCACACACCTCAGCAAACGGACAAACCGATGTTCTCTAAGACGATCTGAGGAGATTGCCATGCCACACGTCATCGATACCGCCGTCGTAGGTGGCGGATTCTCAGGGCTGTTCATCGCGACACAGCTCAGGCGTGACGGTCGCGATGTGGTCCTGCTCGAGGCGTCGGACCGCCCCGGCGGTGTCGCAGCGACGATCAGCGAGGACGGGTACGTTCTCGAACCCGCTGCGGGAACCTTCATGGTGCCCCACCGTGCCCTGTCCCCCATCCTCGATGCTGCAGGCGTCGCCCTCGAGGAGGCCGCCGGTTCCGCTGCGCTGCGCTACGTGTGGAACGGGGACGGCCTCATCGTCATTCCCTACGGACCCAAGGCTCTTGCTACGAAAGCGATCTCGCTCGCAGGAAAGCTCCGCATGGCGGCAGAGCCGCTCATCCGTACGAAACCGCCGACCAGCGAGGAGTCGCTACGGTCGTTCCTCACCCGCAGGCTCGGACGTGAGGCTGGGACGCTGCTGTCCCATGTGGCAGCATCGGGTGTCTACGCCGGTGACCCGAGCACACTGTCTGCTGCAGCAGCGTTCCCGCTCTTCACCGAGATGGAGGAAAGCGCTGGGAGCATCACGAGAGGGGCGATTCGGAAGCTACGGGCACTCCCCAAGCCGCGGCCACCGAGGCCGACCAGCCATGTTCCCGTAGGAGGGATGTCCGCTGCTGCTGCAACGCTCGCCGGTGCTCTCGGCGAACGCTACGTCTCACAGTTCCCTGTCTCGTCCATCACGATGGATGGTGAGCTGTTTCAGATAGAGGGGCCCGAGACCATCACCGCACGCTCCGTCGTCATCGCTCTACGGCCCGACGATGCAGCGGCGATTCTCCCCAAGATGGAGACCGACGGCCTTCGAGGCTGGCCGTCGTCACCGGTCGTCGTCGTCGGAGTCGGCGGTACCAACGACGACGTTCCCCTCCCTGAAGGGTTCGGCTTCCTCTCAGGACCGCAAGTCGATGCAACGATCCTCGGCTGTCTCTTCGAGTCTTCGTTCGCCCCCTCGACCGCGGCACCGGGACACTCCCTTGCAAAGGTCATCGTGGGTGGCGCCAGGAACCCGGGAATCATCGAACAGTCCGATGATCGCATCGTCGGGACGATCATCTCTGAAATGGAGGCCGCTCTCGGTGTCCCGGTCAACCCGTCGTGGGTCAAGATCGTCAGGAACCACGAAGGCATCCCCCAGTACGACCTCAAACACCGTCAACGACTCACCATCGTGGATAACCTCGAGGGCGAACACCCCGGGCTCATCTTCGCAGGATGGGGATACCGGGGCATTGGTGTGGCCCATCTGGCCACCGAGGCAGTGAGTATCAGCGATAGGATCGAATGACGCGATGACGAGCGACACCTCCAAGAAGTCGGTGCCGCGCGGCTTCTGGACCGTCTGGACGTCGGTGGCGCTCGACCTTCTCGGCTTCGGGATCATCATCCCGATCCTTCCTCTGTACGCGTCGGACTTCGGTGCAAGCCCGTACATGATCGGGCTGCTCCTCGCCTCCTACTCCCTGGCCCAGTTCATCTTCTCCCCGATCTGGGGTCGCGTTTCAGACAGAGTGGGACGTAAACCGGTCCTGGTGGTCACCCTCGTCGGATCTGCCATTGGCAGTCTCGTCCTCGGGCTTGCCGGGTCGATCCTCGTCCTGTTCGTCGGGCGGATCATCGACGGTGTGTCGGGGGCGAGTGTTGCGGTGGCACGGGCAGTTGTTGCCGACACGGCCGATGAGAAGGATCGTCCCCGCCTCATGGGGTATCTCGGTGCCGCGTTCGGTGTCGGGTTCGTTCTTGGACCGGCTCTCGGTGGCCTCGCAGGACTGTTCGGGACGCGGGTGCCGTTCTTCATCGCAGGCGCCCTCGCCGCCATCAACGCCGTCGTGGCCTGGTACCGCCTCGACGAGACCCGCAAGGAGCCGATCGCCAAGTCCCCGTCGCTCATGCGAAGCGTGCGTGAACTCGACGGGGGGCTCACGACCCTGATCGCCCTCTCGTTCGTCGCGGTTGCTGCGTTCAGTCTCTTCGAGACGACGTTCGCCCTGCTCGCAGCCGACCGCCTCGACCTTTCTGCACCCCAGATCTCCATGGTGTTCGCCTTCGTCGGCGTCATACTCGTGACCACCCAGGCAGGGCTCGTCGGTCCGGCATCGAAGCGCTTCTCAGAGATCTCCTTGATCGGCCTCGGCCTCAGCCTCAACGTGGCAGGCTTCCTCGTCGTCGCGTTCTCCACCTCGTTGCTCTCGCTTGCGCCCGGTCTGGTCCTGCTCGCGGTAGGGCAAGGGTTCACCACGCCGGCCCTCGCATCCGCCATTGCAGGGCGTGCACCCGATGGACGCGCCGGGGTCGTTCTCGGGGTTCAACAGTCCGCAGGCGGTCTGGCTCGGGTCCTCGGACCTATCGCCGGAGGGATCCTGTTCGCTGTCGGCATCAGGATGCCCTATCTCGTTGCGGCGCTCGTCACGCTCGCCGTCCTGCTCGTGCTCCCCTCTGCACGCCCATCGCACCG
>CAYLVM010000035.1:0-20884 GCA_964387145.1 uncultured Acidimicrobiaceae bacterium | reverse complement strand
ATGTGTGTGAGCTCCCACGCAGAGGCGAACGCACCTGTCATGAGGACACCCATGAGAACGAACCAGTACCACTCGATGCCGGAGAGTCTCTCTGCCGAGGACATGAAGTCCACGAGCCTTGGCCACAGGAAGTACAAGACCATGGCCATGGCGAGCAGAAACAGCGATCGGATGAGGATCGTTCTCCAGACCGGCTTGCGGTCCTGCTGCTGTGGTGGCTGGGTGCTCATCGAGCGGGTGACTCCCCCGGTCGTTCCTCAAGTCAACCACGAAAGTGTGACTGCATTCACACTTCGCGGCGCCTCCGGGAAGCTACTCGCCCGAGCGTTGCGCGTCGTTCGCATCGCAAAGTGCCCGCATCTGATCGAGATACGGCCAGTAGTCCACCTGGATCGTATGGCGTGGACGTTCAAGATACTGCTTCTGCCTCGTGTATCTGTCGACAACGACCTCGGCCCGCATCTCCCCCGACGACGGCAAGGGGGCACCATCGAGCAGCTGGGCAACCCATCGTGCTTGCTGCTCGACGAGGGGAGGCATCGCCCCGACCGGTTGGATGAGACCAATGAAGTACAGGCCTTCGGTGTCGACGGGAACGACCATCTTGTACAGATCGACCCTGTTGTCACGTGCGGAAAACACCGATTCGTCGAAGAAGGGGAACGTGATGGTGTACCCGGTCGCGTAGATGATGACGTCTGCGGACACGGAGTCTCCGTTCGCAAAGACCACCTCGGTATCGGTGAAACGCGAGACGTCTCCCTTGACAACGATCTGGCCGTCCTTGACGAGTCCGAGGAGATCCTGTGACACCGTTGGATGTTGTGAGAGGATGGGAGCGTCGGGTGTCGGCACGCCGTACGACTCCTGAGATCCTCGCGCGATCCTCAACAAGGCCTGGTACGCGAGACGCTGGACCACAAGCGGCAGCCGGGACGATGCCCTGGTCGAGATCCTGTCGAGGGGCCTTCCCAGGATGTAACGCGGCAGGATGTGCGCCCCGGACCGTGTCGAGATCGTCACGGATGCCGCATGCCATGAAAGTTCACACGCGATGTCGGCCCCCGTGTTACCGAGCCCGACCACGACGACGTGCTTGCCGATGAAGCGGTCGGGTGTCCGATAGGAACGGGCATGCATGATCTCCCCCGAGAACGACCCCGACTGCTTGGGGATGTTCGGATCCCAGTGGTGCCCCGATGCCACGACGACGGCACGGTACATCTGTGATGCAACTTCGTCTGTGTCGAGGTCACACACCTTGACCCTCCATCCACCGTCGTCTGGCACAACAGACATCACGTCGTGGCGGAACCGTATCGCGTCACGTATGGCGAAGCGGTCGGCGTACGACTCGAGGTACTCGAGCACCTGGGTGTGATGCAGATACGTCGGCCATTTCCTGGGAACCGGATGATCCGCATAGGCGAAACGTTCTTTGGAAGTATCGATGTGGAGCGATGCGTACGCAGGGGAACGGCCGCTGTCGTTGTCGTACCTCCAGATACCGCCAACGTCGGAGCCGGTCTCGAAACACACGACGTCGATGCCACGGTCACGAAGTTGCTTTATCGATGTCAGGCCGCTCACGCCCGCGCCGATGACACATACGGGAAGTTGCTGGTTCATTCCAACCATGTTGCCAGACATCTTGGACTTGGCGCGTCTATCGGCGGGGCCCATCCTCGCGAGACGTCACCGACGCGGCTCGATCACGTCTCGTCGACAGCAGGCGTGTCGAGGCGCTTGATCAAGTCGGGGGTGTCGTTCGAGACCTTGTTGACGAGCGTCGAGACGGGGTACTCGGTCATGTCGTCGCCCGGGTACACCTCGAGTAGGGCCCTGAGCTCATCGATGTCCGCGTTGTCGGGATCGAGCCATGCATCCCAACGGTCTCTTGGCAGGATCACGGGCATACGATCGTGGATCTTTCCGACGACACGGTTCGGTGGCCCGGTGAGGATGGTGCACGTCAAGACACGATCGTCGGTCTGTGAGTCGTGCCACGATGACCAGAGTCCGGCGACAGGCAGGGGCTCACCGTTGGTCGTGTGCACATAGTGAGGAAGCTTCCCCTTCTTCCTTCGTTCCCATTCGTAGAAGCCGTCGACCGGGATCAGGCACCGTCTCCCGGCAAAGGACGATCGGAACATCGGCTTTTCGAACGCGGTCTCCGACCGTGCGTTGATCGCACGTGCCCCGATCTTCTCGTCCTTGGCCCACGACGGGATCAACCCCCAGCGAAACGAGGTCAGCACCCGAGCGTTCTCGTGCTGCGCGACCGCGTAGATCTTCGTGGTCGGCGCCACGTTGTAGCGCTGCGTCAGGGTCTCGGTGCGAACGAACTCGGCTCCGAACCACTGCGCGTAGAACTCTGGCTTCTCGACCTGAACGAACCGACCGCACATAGGGGAAGCGTAGACCGCAGACAAGGCCAGGGACCAAGACGATCATGGAACAGGTGAATGCGGTCTCCTGGTTTACAGATCACAGATCACAGATCACAGTCGGAAGCCCAGGCTATCTCAGAGTGCTTGCGCTTCGGCGGCAAACGGAGAACGACCGCTCCCTGCCGGGCCATCCTCCAGGTACCAGGTACCAAGTACTGCGAGCGACAGCGAGCTAGCCGATCAAGAGTTCTACCGTCTGGGCCGATGGAACAAGGAATGACACCAGCGATCTCCTTCTCCTCCGTCCACAAGCGGTTCGGTGACGTCCACGCGCTCGACGACGTGGCGTTCTCGGCACCCGCCGGCTCGGTCACCGTGCTCCTCGGGCCGAACGGTGCAGGAAAGACCACAACGGTCAGACTGACGACCGGGGCACTCATCTCTGACAGCGGTGAGATCCGGGTCCTCGGACTCGATCCCCTCGTCGACGGGGACGCCGTCCGCTCACGGGTCGGTGTCGTACCTCCCAAGCCGGCGTTCTACGACCAGTTGACCGGATGGGAGAACCTCCAGTTCGCAGCAACCATCTTCGGGAGCAACGAAGCGAGCGCCAGAGAAGCGGCGAAGCGATTCGACATAGCCGATGCACTCGACAAGGACGTCGGCGGGTACTCGACGGGGATGCGTACCAGACTCGCCCTGGCACGGGCCGTCATCCACGACCCCGAGGTGCTCATGCTCGACGAGCCGACCGCAGGACTCGACCCCGAATCGGCTCGTGCTGTTCTCGAATTGATCACCGACCTCGCCGGACGGGGCCGTACGATCGTCATGTGCACCCATCTGTTACATGAAGCCGAGGGCATCGCCGACCAGGTTGTCCTGATGGATCGTGGAAGCGTCCGGGCACATGGAAACCCGCAGGATCTCGCCAGGGCCTACATGCCGGACCCGATCGTCATCATGGACGCCGAGGACCGTGGATCACTTGACTTCCTCGCACAGCTCGACGGCGTACTATCGATGCGCATCGATGACGGCGTGTACGTCACCCTCGACTCACTCGACCGTGTACCCGACATCGTGATCGAACTGGTCAAACGCGGAGTCCGGCCCACCCGCATCGAGCCGCTGAGCCCCACACTCGAGGACCTCTACTTCGAGATGCAGCGGGCACACAGGAGCGCATCGTGAGGTGGTCGATGGTCAAGGCGGTGATGAAGGCCGATCTCTACCGCCTTCTCAAGACCAGGGACTACTGGATCCCGCTCGTGATCCTCGGCGGTGTATTCTTCGTCGTCCTCCCAGCGATCATGCTCGGTGCACTCTCAGTTGTGCGTCAAACATCCATGGTCACCCAGATCGGGGACATCGTCGGGAGCCTTCCGGCAGCCATCCAGGGCAACATCCGCGGTGACAACCCAACGGCAAGGGCGTCGTACGCCTTCGCCGTCTATCTGCTTGCCCCGATCGCGATAATCGTTCCGCTGACGATCTCGTCTGCCGTCGGGGCGAACTCGATCGTCGGGGAACGCGAGCGGGGCACGGGAGAGTTCCTCGCTCACAGCCCACTCACCGTCGGCGAGATCTACTTCGGGAAGTTGGTTGCGAGCCTGCTGCCCGGCTACGCCGCCGGCATCGTCGGTTTCGCCCTCTACTCCCTCGTCGTCAACCTGATCGTCGGGCCGAAACTCGGTGGATGGTTCTTCCCGACGCTCGGATGGCTGCTGCTCGTCCTGTGGGTCGTCCCACCGTTCATCGCCATCGCTTTGTCGCTCATCCTCCGACTCTCGGCGAGGGTCCGATCAGCAGCCTCGGCACATCAGGCCTCCAGCCTCGTCACCCTCCCGGTCATCTTGATGTCCTACGCCGTTGCGTCGGGTCTCCTGTACAGCCCCGTTATCTCGGCGGTTGCTGCCGGATTCATTGCATGGGTGATCGCTGGGCTTCTTCTCATCTCAGGTACGAACTCGATCAAGCGGGAACGTCTCCTCGGCGTGTCAGCGGACACGTGAGTTCAAGTCCCAGCACCGGCATCACTACTCGTCGGTCAAACGCAGCTCCATGAGTATCGTCGAGACGTAACGACCATCCTTGTAGCCGACCTCGTCGAGGGTTCCGATCTCGGTGAACCCGAGCTTGGAGTGCAGCCGTATCGATGGCTCGTTCGGGAGGGCGATGACCGCGTAGCACCGGTGGTGACCCGAGTCTGCCAGGGCTGCGACCAGCGTCCCGTAGAGATACTCTCCAACCCCCGATCCGTGCACAGACGACTCGAGCATCACTGTGGTCTCGGCGGACCGTTCGTAGGCAGCCTTCGTGCGCCACGGCGCCGACCACGCACCCCCGAGGACCTTCCCGTCACGCTCTACAACCAGGGTGATGTGGCCGGACGCGACCCGTTCGTCGAACCATGCCGTTCGGGCTGTGTCCGTCCATGGATCTACGTCGAATGAGATGTGCGAGCCCACGACGAACCGGTTGCAGATCCGGTTGAGGGCGACCATGTCCTCGCGTGTCGCTGGACGAACCGTCACAGCTGCCGGTGTCATGATGTGGAGGGGGAACGCCTGCGTTTGCGCTGGGAGCCGCCACCGGCCGGGGACTCCCACTTGAAGAGCCGCACGGCGAGGGCTGTTGCGCCGATACCCCAGACCGCCATGTACGCCAGGCTTGCCCAGTCCCACCCCGATCCCGTGTAGGTGGGGTTGAACGCGGTGACGAACGGTTCGACGAAGTGCTTGAGCGGGAAGATGTTGGCGATCGTGTCGAGCCAGGCCGGCGAGTCACCCGTTGAGGGGAAGAAGACACCGCTGATGAACGCGAGCGGTAACAGGGTCGCGTTCGTGATGGCTGTTGCCCCCTCACCGGACGGGACGACTGCAGCGACGAGCAGGCCGAGTGCTGCGAAGGTGCCGACCCCGATGAGGAACGTGACGATCACGGCGGGAAGCGTCCGTGCGTAGATCTCGACGCCGTAGAACGCCACACCAATGGCCATCATCACAACGACGGAGAGGAAAGCGATCTCGACGGCGCTCAGGATCTTGCCACCCATGTACACGGATGCCGGCAGCGGTGTCCCCCTGACCCGCTTGAGGATGCCAAGGTCACGCTGGTACGCGGTCGTCGTCGCGATATTCGTGTACGACGCCGATACGGCAGCGAACACCGCCATTGCCGGGGCGAAGTACTGGGCGGTCGTCACACCGAGAGATTCGATGTAGTCGTTCCCGAACACGAGTGCGAACACGACGAAGATCATCAGAGGGAAGAAGATGGTGAAGAACGCAGCGATGGGGGTCCTGAAGAAGATCTTGTTCTGGTAGCGGTTCTGGACCACGACGAGAGACGTCATCTTGGGGCGATCACTCATCAGAATCACTCCCGGTGAGTTCCAGGTAGATGTCTTCGAGTGTCGGGCGTGCCACGGTGAGGTCGACCAGATCGATCTCACGGTCGATGGCCCAGCCCGTGAGGGCGTTGAGGTCCCTCGTTGGATCATCCGACCGGATCTCCATCCGGCCGTTCTCACCCACATGCAGTCCTGCGACAGGGATCGCCTCCGCCGTCTCAGCGGTGAACGCTATGACCGTCTTTGCGGACTGACGGTTTCCAAGCGACTCGGGTGTGCCTTGCGCGACGATCTCGCCCCGAGCGATCACGGCAACGCGGTTCGCGAGGAACTGGGCTTCGTCCATGTAGTGGGTGGTCAAGAGGATCGTCTTGCCGAGAGATGCCAGGTTCTCGACGATCGCCCAAGCTTGTCGACGTGCCGAAGGGTCGAACCCCGTCGTCGGCTCATCGAGGAAGATGAGATCCGGATCGCCCACGATTCCCAGAGCGAGTTCGAGCCTCCGGCGCTGGCCACCCGAAAGCGTCTTGATCCGGGCGTCCGCCTTCTCCTCGAGACCAACGATCTCGATCAACTCCCCGGTGTTCCGTTGCTTGGGATACATCGACCCGTAGATGTCGATCGCCTCTGCAACGGTGAGTTGTTCCTCGATCGCCGTCTCCTGGAGGACGATCCCGATCCGCTCACGGAACTCCCGAGCACGATCAGTCGGGTCGTAGCCGAGGACCGATACGGAACCTGACGTCTTGTCACGGTGCCCTTCGAGGATCTCGACCGTCGTCGACTTCCCTGCGCCGTTCGGCCCGAGCAACGCGAACACCTCGCCCTGATCGATCTGGAGATCGATGCCGCGAACGGCGAGAACGTCTCCGTAGGACTTCGTGAGGTTCTGCACTTCGATGACGGGCATGGGGAGTAGTTCACCACGATGGAGGGGTTATGTCAGGGGAGAGTTCACAGCCGACAGCGGTGAGCGGGGTCGAAACACTCTCGAAACGGGATCGTTCGGTGGACGTAACGGGTGGGTAACCGTGGCGAAATGCCCGTCTCGTACGGTGGAACTACGAAGACATCGACCCCGGAGAGTGAAATGAAACGACGGATGACGGTCATGACGGTGGTAGCAGCATTCGCTGTCATCGGGCCGCTGGCGAGTATCGCTCACGCGCAGGAGACGACGTCGATCACCGAGATCGGGGCCTCGCTCGATGCCGTGTGGCTGTTCCTTGCTGCGGTACTCGTGATGTTCATGCAAGCAGGCTTTGCACTCGTCGAAGCAGGTTTCACGAGGGCCAAGAACGCAGGGAACATCATCATGAAGAACCTGATGGACTTCTCTGTGGGTGGGCTCGCCTACTGGGCGGTCGGCTTCGCCCTGGCGTACGGAGGGTCGAGCGTCGGTGGCTTCGTCGGGTACGGCGATGTGTGGTTCTTCAACGACCCTTCGAGGGCGGGAGAGTGGTTCTTCCAGGTCGTCTTCGCCGCTACCGCGGCAACGATCATCTCTGGTGCGGTTGCAGGCAGGGTCAAGTTCTCCGCCTACCTCATCTATACCCCGTTCTTCACCGGCCTGATCTACCCGATCGTCGCGCACTGGGTGTGGGGTGGCGGCTGGCTGTCGTCGATCGGGTTCTTCGACTTCGCCGGTTCCGGTGTCGTGCACATGCTCGGTGGTGTCGCTGCTCTCGCCGGTGCGATCGTGGTCGGTCCCCGTATCGGGAAGTACACCAGGGACGGCAGACCACGACCGATCCCGGGGCACTCGGTGACTCTCGGCGCACTCGGCGTCTTTATCCTGTGGTTCGGTTGGTACGGGTTCAACGCGGGCTCGACCCTCGCCGCCGTCGGACAGGACATAGCGTCTCCAGCAGTAGTCACGACCCTTGGGGCGTTCGCAGGCTCGGTCGGAGCGATGTTCACAGCGTGGTTCGTCACAGGGAAGCCGGATGTCGGGTTCACGCTCAACGGCGTCCTTGCAGGCCTCGTCGGAGTGACGGCCGGTGCGGCAAGCCTGTCGTTCCCGGCGGCAGTTGGAACGGGGCTCGTCGCCGGCGTGATCATGGTGTTCTCCGTAGGCGTGATCGAGAAGTCCGGCATCGACGATCCTGTCGGCGCGATCTCCGTCCACGGCACTGCAGGACTGTGGGGGTTGATCGCGGTCGGCTTGTTCACCGCCGATGCTTCGCTTCCTATCCAGATGGTCGGAGCGCTCGTGATCATCACGTGGGCCTTTGCAACATCGTTCGCCGTGTTCAAGATCGTCGATCTGGCCATGGGCATTCGGGTCTCGGAATCCGAGGAGATCGTCGGACTCGATCGCTCCGAGCATGGAGGGTCGGCGTACCCCGAGTTCGTCTTCCTCGAACAGCTCGCCGATGCTCACGACCTCGACCCGGTTGATATCGAGGCTTGACCGACAACGAACAGAGGTTCACCGTTCACCGGAAGTGTCCCCGGGGGTACTCAGGTGTCCTCGGCGTAGCGGCTGGGACGGTTACGGATCCCCCCGAAGTCGAGTTCGTCACAGAGCGCCTCGAACTCCGTGCGATGCACACCCTTCCACTCGAGATCCTCGACGCTCTCGGGGATGTCCGCGTCCGCACGCAACGTTGCCAGGTCTCTGTAGAGGAGCGCCGCCTCCATGTTCTCCCGAAGTGTCGCTGCGAGCTTGGCTGCGCCACGGACCGTGACGTCCCAGTCCTCCTCCGAAGCGGGGACCGCATCGAGGTGGACGTAGCGGGACAGAACCAGTCCCGTCGACTTCGCTCCCCACCCCGGCAGTCCAGGGATGCCGTCGGCCGTGTCACCGACAAGTGCGAGGTAGTCCGGGATCGACTCGGGGGAGACTCCGAACTTCTCCCTGACACCGTCGGCATCGAGGAACGCCGCCTTCCTGCGGTCGTACCCCACGATCTTGGGGTTCCCGTACAGCTGGGCCATGTCCTTGTCGGGGCTCATGATCACGACCCGATCGACCTGCAGAGCGAACTTCGTGGCGGCAGCGGCGAGACCGTCATCTGCCTCCTGCTCGATCATCGACCAGACCACGACGCCGAGAGCCTCCATCGCTCGCTCCGCAACGGGGAACTGCGCGTGGAGTTCCGGCGGTGTTCCCTCACCCGTCTTGTAACCATCGAACATGGCGTTGCGGAACGACTCGATCACCGAGTCGAACGCCACACCGACATGCGTCACGCCGTCCTCGGCGAGAAGTGACAGCATCGAAGCCACCATGCCGTGCACGGCCCCGATCTCCCAGCCGTCCGCGGTCGTGCGCGGCGGTGCACCGAAGTGCGAACGGAACAGTTCGTACGTTCCGTCGACGAGATGCACCGTGGTCATGCGCCCACCCTACCGAAACGGTAGGTTTGCACCATGAAGAGCCCCTTGATCACAGCGCACGAACTGCTCGGAAGGATCGACGACCCGGACCTCGTCGTCGTCGACTGCCGCTGGTACCTCACCGAACCGCAGCGGGGAAGGTCCGAGTACCTTGCCGGCCACATCCCCGGGGCCGTCTACGCATCCCTCGATACCGACCTCGCGGGTATGGACGGTCCAGGAAGGCACCCGCTCCCGACACCCGAGGAGTTCGCGGCGACCTGCGGGCGGTTCGGGATCGACGGATCGTCGACGGTCGTCGTCTACGACGATGCCGGGGGCGGTATCGCTGCACGTCTGTGGTGGATGCTGGAGAATCAGGGGCATCGCCGCGTCGTCGTCCTCGATGGCGGCATCCAGGTGTGGATCACGGCAGGTGGTGTGCTCAGCACCGACGTGCCAGAGCTACGCGACGGCGACTTCGCCCCGAGGCGCTGGACCGCAGTCGTCGAGCGGGACGACGTTCGGAACCGTCCGGAGCACCGCATCGTGATCGATGCACGGGCCAGGGAGCGGTACCGCGGCGACGAGGAACCCGTCGACCCGGTCGCCGGTCACATTCCCGGCGCCCTGTCGATGCCACTCACCGAGAACCTGAACGACGACCTCACCTTCCTCACGCCGGAGGAACTTGCAACACGGTTCTCATCGGTAGGAATCGACAGCGCTGCAGAGGTCATTTCGCACTGCGGGAGCGGTGTCACCGCGTGCCACAACATCCTTGCGATGGCGGCGGCCGGCATCGGATCTGGTGACCTCTACGTTGGGTCCTGGAGCGATTGGTCTACATCGGGTCTCCCCGTGGCGACCGGTGACGACCCCGGCTGAGGTCTCCTCGACCCCCGTTACGCTCGCGAAGATCCCATGCACGTCGAAACAGAACCGACCCAGAGCAAGCTGAACCACGTCGAGTTCATCGCGCTGATCTCGGCAACGATGGCACTTGCTGCACTTGCCGTCGACATCACGTTGCCGTCGTTCGGCGTCATCCGCGACGAGTTCGGGCTCGCAGCGGACTCCAACGCCATCGCCCCGGTCATAACGTTCTCCCTGATCGGGCTTGCGATCGGCCAGATACTGTGGGGGCCGCTGTCTGACGCGCTGGGTCGCAAATCTGTCCTGTACGTTGGTATCGGGGTCTACATGCTCGGTGCCATCGGAGCCGCTCTGTCCCCTGCTCTCGTGTTCCTGTACCTGAGCAGCTTCGTGATCGGCTTCGGTGCGTCGAGTGCACGGGTTGCAGCGTTGTCGGTCGTGCGCGACATCTACGTGGGGCACCGCATGGCCAAGACGATGTCTCTCGTCATGGCCGTGTTCCTCCTCGTTCCGTTGATCGCTCCGAGTATCGGAGCAGGTCTCCGCAGCCTGTCAGGTTGGCGGTTCGTGTACGTCTTCATCGCCATCACCGGTGCTGTGGTTCTGCTGTGGTCGACGCGACTCTCAGAGACCCTTCCCCAGGAGCGGCGGATCCCGCTCGATCTCAGGAAGCTGTCGGCAGCGTTCGCGTTCGTGCTGGGGAACCGCCTGACGATGGGGTACACCATCGCCCAGGGCTTCGTGTTCGGGTTCTTCGCCTCGTACCTCGCATCGTCCGAGATCATCATCCGGGACGTCTTCGGGCTCGCATCGTGGTTCCCGTTGATCTTCTCAGGGTTCGCCGTGCTGCTCGGAGCGGCGATCCTGGTGAACAACCAGATGCTGAACCGGTTCGATCTGCGCACGATGCTTCGGTTCGCTTTCGGCCTGTTCCTCGTCGGCAGCGCCGTGTTCGCTGCAATGGCCGTCATCACGAACGGGACCCCGACGTTCGCCGTGTACGTACTGACGCTCGCTCCGCTGATCACGGTGTACGCCCTTCTGCTCCCGAACCTCAACTCGGCCGCGCTGATCCCGATGGGACCCGTGGCGGGGACCGCCTCTGCGTTGATCGGGATGATCTCGATCCTTGGAGGGTCGATCATTGGATCGTTCATCGACAGGGCGTTCGACGGCACGGTGACGCCCTTCGCCATCTCGAGCGCGGTCGTGGGTGTCATCGCGTTCGGCTTCTTCATATGGGCGGACCTTGCATGGGAACGCGAAGCCGTCGAGGTCGACACGATCGACTGACCGCGATTCTGGCTGAGGTGCCACGCTTCGTAGACTCGATGCCATGTTCCACGTCGCTGCGTTCTACGTGTTCACCGACCTCGAAGACTTCATCTCTCTGCGCGACCCCCTCTACGAGATGTGTACAGAGCACGGCGTCAAGGGAACCATCCTGCTCGCCGCCGAGGGGATCAACGGCACGATCGCCGGATCCGAAGCCGGTGTCGAGGCCGTGCTGGGGTACCTCACGGACGACGATCGGCTCGCGGGACTCGATGCGAAGCGCTCCACGGCCGAGATGGACCCATTCCGCAAGCTCAAGGTTCGCCTGAAGAAGGAGATCGTGACGCTCGGGGTCGGTACGGTCGACTCCGTAGCCCACACAGCGCCCCATGTGCCGCCCGGGGAGTGGAACGACCTCATTGCTGACCCGGACACCGTTGTCATCGATACACGCAACGCCTATGAGATCGCCATCGGGACCTTCGAGGGCGCCATCGACCCCGGCACTCGATCCTTCCGGGAGTTCCCCGCATGGATCGATGCGCACCCGGAGCTGAAGGGGAAGCGCCTTGCGATGTTCTGTACCGGGGGCATCCGATGCGAGAAGGCAACGGCGTATCTACGCGAGCAGGGTTTCGAGGAGGTCTACCAGCTCGACGGTGGGATCTTGAAGTACCTCGAGACGGTCGAGGAGCCCGCGAGCAGGTGGGACGGCGAGTGCTACGTGTTCGATCGCCGAGTGTCGGTCGGTCACGGCCTCGAACCGGGCAACCACGAGATATGCCCGAACTGCAACACCGTCCTCGGAGACGCCGAGCGATCCACCGACGGCTACCGCGAGGGGATCTGTTGCCCCGCGTGCCACGACACCCTCACCCCCGATCGCGAGTCCCGCTTCGCCGAACGCCAACGTCAGATCGAGCTGGCCGACGGACGCGGCACCACCCACCTGGAGGTGTCTGGCGCTGATACGGCTCGCATACGGGCTGATTCAGCGCCAGACTCCTGATGATGAAGAGGATCGGGCTGTTGGGGGGGATGAGTTGGGAGTCGTCGGTCGAGTACGAGCGGCTCATCAACCAGGGTGTGCGAGATCGACTCGGAGGGACGACGTCGGGCGACCTCGTCATCCGCTCGTACAACTTCGCTGAGATCGAGGAACTCCAGGAACGCGATGACTGGGCCCGTGCAGGCGAGATCCTCGCAGGCGACGCCGTATGGATGGAGGCTGCAGGTGCCGAGGCGATCGTGCTGTGCACGAACACGATGCACAAGGTCGCCGACGTGATCGAGGCTGCGATCGACATCCCCCTCATCCACATCGCGGACGCCACGGCCACAGCCGTCCACGCAGCAGGTATCCGCCGCGTCGCCGTGATGGGTACGCGCTACACGATGGAGCAGGCCTTCTACGTCGATCGCCTTGCCCGACATGGCCTCGACGTGATGATCCCCGATGAACCGGACCGCACGACGATCCATGACATCATCTTCGAGGAACTCGTACGCGGGGAGATCGCCGCGGGGTCGAAGCGACGCTATCTCGATGCCGTCGACCGTCTCGTCGACCGAGGAGCGGAGGGAGTCATCGCTGGCTGCACCGAGATCGAACTCCTGATCGGTCCCGACGACGTTCCCGTTCCATTCTTCCCGACGACCGCCATCCACGCTGCAGCAGCCGTCGAGTTCGCACTGGGCTGACAACTTCTAGAAGCCACAGCACACCCTGTCGAACTCGACAACGAGGAGCGATCCAGCAGCACCCATCCAAGATCGGTGCCCGACCAAGGATCTGAGAGGCCCCCAACTGCCCGGGGCTCCACTCACAGCCCTTCGAGATTTCTCGCAATTCCTTAGTAAGCCACTATTCATTTTGTCTGATCGGGAGTACGATAGAGATAGCCACACAGTTGGCTTGTGAATTGTTTCACAAGCCATTAGTGAAAGGAAAGCTCATGGCTGATCGGCTCCGGAAACTCGGAATCGTGATGACAGTTATCGGTGTAGTTTTCGCGATCGCAGGCGTCTACGCCTTCACACAGGTCCAAGCGGGGTACGCCTCCCTGCAAGCATTCAGCGAAGCACAGGGCGTCGAGTTGAGCTACAACGACGCCGGCCAGCTCGTCGACAGAGGGACGACAGAGGGCGCCGAAGCGATCATGACCCTCCTCGAGGATGAATGGGGCTATCCGGTCAAGGCGTCGGAACTCGATCCCAACGATCCGCTCGTCAACACGGCTACCGAGTACATGTTCATGATGGCAACCATCGGACACCACGTGCTCGATGGCACCCAGACCGTGGTCTTGACGGACGACGTCGAGTACAACGGCGAGACCTTCGCTGCCGGTACCTATGAGGTGCCCGTCGACGGTCGCTACTGGACCGGGTTCGACCGGATGGATCCGCTCGACGGACCTGCTCGTGGCCAGGCATGGTCGGGAACCGTGCACGGACTGTTCGGTGAGTTGGGTGTCGGCACCGTCACGGCTTCGACCCTCCAACTGGGTCTCGGTGTGAGTGCCCTGATCTTCGGTCTCGGGCTGACGATCGCGCTCCTCGGCGCAGGACTGTTCTGGGCCGGCAAGGGCAAGGAGGACGACACGTACAACGTGCTTGTCGAGAGCGCTCCGAAGCCAGAACCTGCCAGCGTCTGATCCAACACGAAGCAAAGCCACGAGGACAGGGGCCTCCGACCAATCGGAGGTCCCTGTCGCGTCTTGCTCCCAGCTCCACGGAGAGGACTCGCGGATAGGGAGCAGTCGTTCTCCGTTTGCCCTCGATCCGCTGTTTGACGTCGCATGCCGGTGCAAGTTCCTGCTGTCCCCCCTTCAGCCTCAATCCACGAGGTCGAACCCGTCTCCTGACTTCCGGTTCCTCCGTCCTCCCCTTCAGGGGTGACAAGCGAGTCTGCGAGCGAGGGGGGACCGCGAGCCTGCGAGCCCGGTACGGCAAGGGCTCATCGCGGGTCACTTCCCCTTCGTGCCCGCCGACCCGAGTCCCCATCCCCCTGTCTCCCGCCTGACATCTGTCATCTGATTTGTGACCGATCTGGCTCGGCTCGCGTCATCCCTATCGAACCACCCAAACACATCCCCAAACACATCAAGGAGCGGGAAACATGAAGGCCAATGAATCAAGCTGGGACCGCATTGCTCGAGTCGTACTCGGCGTTGCGCTGATCGTCGGCGGGTTGACCGCAGTCGGCGGTACCGGTGGCTACATCATGGCAGCCGTCGGCCTGATCCCCCTCGTCACCGGGCTCATCGGCTGGTGCCCCATCTACTCGATTCTCAAGATCGGGACCAAGGAAAACGCGACACCGACATCAGGCTGAACGACCCAGCACTATCAGCCATGTCGATGCGTACGCACGACTCTGAGGTCCTCCTCTTCTCCGCGCCGCACTGCTCCTCTTGCCGAGCAGTGCGGCCGGCCGCCTCTGATGTCGCCTCTGTCTTCAGCCGATCCGTAGGGTTCCGCGAGATCGATGCAACTGTCGAACGTTCCGTGGCATCGCGCCACGGGGTCAAGGGCGTGCCGACTTTCGTCGCGATCCACGACGATGTCGAAGTCGGGAGACTCGTCGGTATCGGTACACGAAAGGATCTCGAGAAACTCTTCGAGGCCGCCGATTCCGGTGACCCCACTCGACGACGCATATCGTCCACCGATCGGGTCCTCAGGCTCGCCGTCGCGGCATCATTCGCGGGAGCAGCGCTCGCCACCGGCGTCACCCCCCTGTGGATTCTCGCTACGGGTGTCGGGGTGTTCGCCGTATGGGACCTGCTCCAACCCGAGAGAAGGTCCCGACGATGAACAAGCTCGGTCACTCCACACGGGACCAGGTCACCGCCTGGACGTTCGTAGCAATCCAGGCGCTTCTCCTGGTCGCGATCGTGATGCTCCCCCGTGACACGTCGTGGATCACCGGTGACCTGATGAGGACCATCGGCTCGGTGGTGTTCTTCGTCGGTGTCGGGATCGGAATCTGGGCCGGGGTCTACCTCGGGCGCGGGCTCACCCCGTCACCGCTACCCAACGGATCGACCGAACTCGTGGTCAGGGGACCGTACGCCATCGTGCGCCACCCGATGTACACGGCAGTCATCACGTTGAGCATCGGTATCACCCTCAAGTCGGGAAGCATCCTCGTGCTCGTGGCAACCATCACGTTGGTCGCCCTCTTCACCGTCAAGGCTCGCTGGGAAGAAGCTCAACTCGCACTCGCCTTTCCCGGATACGACCGGTACATGAAGAGCAAGGGACGGTTCCTGCCTGGGATCGGCCTGAGTCGCTGATCGAGAGGCGACGCACTATGTCGACGCTCACGTATCAGGACATTCGGCCCGCTGGTGGGCCGGTTCCCATACACTCGACATGGATGCAGCCCCAGCCGACCGAACTCACCGATGCAAGAACTCTCCGCGAGCTCTTCACCGAGTTCGCCGATGCCACGTACACACTCGGTTACCGCATCCTTGGCGACTCACACCTCGCCGAGGACGTTGTCCAGGAGACCTTCATCAAGGTGATCCGTTCCCTCCCGACGTACCGGGGCGAGGGGCCGATCGCCGGCTGGATCTACCGGATCGGATACCGGGAGGCGATCGCCATATCGAGGAAGCGGCGCGATGACGTGACCGATCCCGATAGTGCCGTGTTCACGAACCTCCCCGCAACCGGATCTGTCGAGGACACAGTGATCTCGATGGATCTCGTGGAGCAACTCGACGCGGCGATGAGCAACCTGTCAGAACCGGTACGCGCCACGTTCACGCTTCGCGACATCCAGGGGCTTTCCACGAGCGAGGTAGCGGAGATCCTCGGTGTCTCCGAATCCGCCGTCAAGATGAGACTCGCCAGAGCTCGCGAGGCACTCCGCGTGCAACTCAGGGAGTATCTCCAATGACCTTGTCCTGCAACGATCTCGACACGTTGCTCCCCGAGTTCCTCGATGGCGAGCTCACCGCGGATCAGGAAGCCGAAGCGGCGGAGCACCTCGCGACCTGCGCGCAGTGCACACTCGAGCTGAGCGAGCTTCAGGGCGTGACCAAGCTCTACCGGGAACACGGGACCATGAAGCTTCCCGACGACGCCAAGAGACGCATCGCGTCGGCTCTCGACATCGAGCTCTGATCAGCCAGCACTCGTGTCGATGTCGATCGGTGACGATGTGGCCAGGTTGCGACGGAAGAAGTCGACGATGTCTGCCACGTACGGCTCGAACGGCTCGAGATCACTGTGTCCGCCTCCGGGCACAATCACGACCTCAGCGTCACCGTGCGCCTGAGCGATCTCGTAGAGATCGCTCACGGGTACCACCTCGTCCGCGTCTCCGTGAACCAGCAGCAACGGAACGTCGACCGCCCCGACGCGGGCTCGTGGAGCCAGCTCATCGAAGCGGTACCCGATCAGCCGCTGAACCGCCTCGAGCACAACGATCAGAACGGGCTTCGGGATGTTGATCTGATCCCGCATCATCTCACCGGGATGTGCGAACGACGACACCGAAACGACAGCATCGAGCGGTGCACCCTTCGAAGCAGCGTAGATGGCGGCTCCCGCCCCAACAGAGTGGCCGAGGACACCAACGGCCGTCGTATCGCTTCGTTCACGTACCCAGTCCGTGGCAACCTCGAGATCCTCGGCGAATCTGGGCATCGATGAGAACGAGTCGTTCTCGGACATGCCGTGATTGCGAGCATCTAGGAAGAGCGCATGGAATCCGCCCTCGTGGATATGGTGCGCAAGGGGAAGCATCAGCGACGAGTTCCCACCCCAGCCGTGAAGCACGATGATCGCCGGAGCCGAGCCTTCGACGGGGATCCACCAAGCGTGGAGCTGCGTGTCGTTGCGGCTCGTCAGCCACACAGTCTCGTAATCGATGCCAAGGTCCGATGGGATCGTCTCGATCGGCCGCTGCGGCGGAGCGAACGCTCGCTTGAGCATCCTGGGAGCAAGGGCGACCGCGGTGAGACCCAACGCGGGTATCAGCCAGAGAGCTTGTACCGGTCGGAATCGATCATCCATCGTCACTCTTTCACGCTATGCAGTCATCCGTCGACCACGAACCCACAAAGGGTAACGACCACGATGCCATCGTCGACGATGGATGCCGGCGGGTCGCTCTACACTTGCAACCCCGGGCCTGTAGCTCCAATGGCAGAGCAGCGGACTTTTAATCCGAAGCGTGTGGGTTCGAGTCCCACCGGGCCCACAACAGTGTCCGACGTGTGACGTCGGGTACGTAGCGTGTCGAGAACTCCGGCCCCAGAGTGCGGGCAGACGACGGCCTATTGAGCGTCGGCGACGGCCTGGCCGACAGCTTTCCGTGTCGTCGTCAGACCCTCGAGCAACGTGTGATAGAGGGGCAGGCGGTCCGGGGCGCAGCACCCGACCTGGAGCCATCCGATCTGAGATCCGGCATCCTTGAGCTCTTCGAACGTCTCCCCCAGGGCCTCGTCGTAGTCGCCGGCGCCGACGCGCTCGATGCTCGAGCGAGCGGCAGCGATCGTGTCTCCTAGTGCTTTCATCCGAGGGCTTCGATCCGGCGTACAGCATCTCGTTTCGAGTTCCTCGAGTGCAGCTTCACATTCATCAAGCGTCGCGTATGCGTCTTCGAGTGAGATAGGTCGTGTCACGGCGGTGAGCCTAACGCGCACCTCACCAAAGAGTGGCAAACGTCCTGTAGCTCCGCTGCATAGCCCCGGGCGGTAGCCTGACACCCATGGACCAGTCACGCTTTACCTCTCGCCGCAACGAGTTCATGCACCGGATCGGTGACGGCATCGCCATCATCCCTGCAGGAACCGAGCAGATCCGAAACGACGATGTGGGGCATGCATTTCGGCAGAACTCCAACTTCTTCTTCCTCACAGGGTTCTCCGAGTCCGACGCGATCGCCGTGTTCGACGCCGAGGACGCCACAGAGGGGTACACCCTGTTCGTGCGCCCACGCGACCCCGAGATGGAGGCATGGAACGGTCGGCGGGCGGGAACGGAGGGTTCGATCGAACGGTTTGGAGCCGATGCTGCGTACACCCTCGACGAGTTCGACGGGTGGCTGCGCAGGAAGGTGCGGAGCCGATCGAGCATCATCTACGCACTCGGCCAGAGACACGACGAACGGATCCTCGGGGTACTCACAGCAGCACACAGCCACGCCGACCGGCTCGGCCTGACCGTACCTGATCGCATCGTGGACCCTGGACCGATCCTCCACGAGATGAGGCTCTTCAAGTCGGGCGACGAGATCGACGCGCTGCGTGAGGCGTGCCGCATCAGCGCTGTGGCGCACACGGAGGCGATGCGCTATGCCGAACCGGGGCGGACCGAGCGCCAGGTTCAAGCCGCCATCGAGTACGTGTTCGCGTCGATGGGCTCTGAGCGGATCGGCTATGGATCGATCGTCGCCGGCGGCGACAATGCAACGATCCTCCATTACATCGAGAACGACCAACCGCTGGCCGCCGGGGACCTCCTCCTCATCGACGCCGGGGCCGAGTTCCTCCATCTGACCGCAGACATCACCCGTACGTTCCCCGTAAGTGGATCGTTCACAGCCCCACAGCGTGCCGTATACGAGATCGTCCTCGAGGCCGAGCAGCGGGTCATCGAGATGATCCGCCCCGGGTTGCCGTACACCGACATGCATACACAGGCCATCGAGACACTCTCGGCAGGTCTCGTAGATCTCGGGCTTCTTCCCGGGCCGGTCGATGAGGTGATCGCCAAGGGCTGGTATCGACAGTACTTCTTCCACGGAACAGGCCACTGGCTTGGGATCGATGTTCACGACGCCGGGGCGTACCGTGTCGACGGCCAAGGCAGGCCGCTGGCGCCTCGGATGGCCTTCACCGTCGAACCGGGGGTCTACGTCGCGACAGACAAGAGATCGTTGACCCTGTCACACGCGTCGTACGACCCCAACGAGGTGCTCACGATGAGCTACGAACTCGGGGCCACCCAGGCGAAGGCCGAACTCGAACACCGCCGCGATGAGGCCGGGACGACGGCGTTCGACGTACCCGAGGAGTTCCTCGGAATCGGCGTTCGGATCGAAGACGACATCCTCGTCACTACCGATGGGTACGAGAATCTCTCCTCGACATGTCCCGTCGACCTCGACGAGATCGAGACCATCTGCTCCCAGGACAGTGCCCTGCCCCTGTTCGCCTAGATGATCCTCGCAGGCATAGGTTGCCCGGAGAGGCCGGCGAGGAGATTCTCGGCGGCAAGATCGGCCATAGCAACCCGGGTCCTCTTCGTTGCGCTCCCAAGGTGGGGAATCACCATGCAGTTGGGCAATGCCACGATGCGGTGATCGGGCGGGATCGGCTCGGGATCGATCACATCGAGGCCGGCGCACCTGATCTGGCCCGTGGTCAAGGCCTCATACAGAGCGTCCGTGTCGACAAGAGGCCCCCGCGAGATGTTCACCAGATTCGCCGTCGGCTTCATCCGGGCGAACGCATCCGCATCGATCATTCCACGCGTTTCGTCCGTCAACGCAGCGCACACAACGACGTGGTCGGATCGGGCAAGGAGCTCGTCGAGCGCCACTCTTGAGGCCTGGCACTCCTGTTCGACAGCGCCAGCACGGGATCGAGACGAGTAGAGGATGTCCATATCGAAGCCGGCTGCGCGCCGAGCGACCTGGCGTCCGATACGCCCCATACCGATGATCCCGATCGTGGTTCCCGTCACGTCGTACCCGAGTAACGTCCCGGGCTCCCAACGACCCCACTGTCCTTCCTTGACGTAGGTGATCGCTTCCTCGATCCGTCTCGACGACGCCATGAGCAGTGCCCATGCCATGTCGGCTGTCGAGTCCGTGAGAACATCGGGCGTATGACCCACGGCGATTCCACGTGCAGCGCAGGCCTCGAGATCGATGTTGTCCACGCCGACCGCCATCGTTGACACGACGCGAAGCGAGGGGGCAGCTTCGAGAACTCGCTCATCGATGGTGTCCGTGAGCATGCAGTACAGGCCTGCTGCTCCCGTGATCTGCTCCGTGAGAACCTTCGGGTCGATCTCCGTGTCGTGTGGCCAAACCCACACATCGGCGCGTTCGGATAGACGCTCAACGGCGTTGCCCGGGGGGTTCCGTGTGACGACGATCCGATCCACCATCACACCATCTTGGCACGTCGGGACACCCCATGTTCGGTAGACAGCCCGCGATCGCATGGGTGCTGATGCTTTGTCGGTAAACCTCGATCCGCGAGGTTGGTCGTGTTGATCTCCCACCAGGCCAGTAGCCGTACGGGTTCCGGCGTGTTCGCGCTTGCATGGATTCGGTGCATGCCGTCGGGTTCCTTCTGTCCCTCTTTCAAGGGGGACGGCAGAGCGACGCAGGAGCGATGCAGGGGGATGAAGACTCGAGTCGTACGACTCAGGTTCTCACCCTCCTGGCTCGAAGACTCGCTTGTCCCTGGGTCTTTGCCGTACCGGGCTCGCGGGCTCGCAGGCCCCCCTCGCTCGAGGACTCGCTTGTCCCCCCTGAAGGGGGGACGGGAGAACCGGGAGACGGGTACGACCTCGTGGATCGAGGCTGAAGGGGGGACGGGGCTTGGTCGTGTTCGGGTCTTTGCTGTGCCGGGCTCGCGGGCTCGCGGTCCCCCCTTGCTCGAGGACTCGCGTGTCCCCCCTGAAGGGGGGA
>CAYLVM010000034.1:15384-21360 GCA_964387145.1 uncultured Acidimicrobiaceae bacterium | reverse complement strand
CGATGCGTATCGTTCTCGCTACCGACCTGACCGACTCATCTATCGACGCCGCTCGGTACGCGATGCGGCGTGCACGGCTCCTCGACGCCGATATCACCGTCGCTCACGTGGTCGGGTCGACCGACATCGACACACGCGAGGCGATCTCCTTCAGGTATCAGATGCGCCGCGAGGAACCCGATGCGAAGCCCATCGTCGAAGAGTTCGAACATGCAAAAGCCAATGAGGTTCGAACGTGGTTCGAGGATGCCACCGGCGACGTCTCGACCATTGCAGTGTCGTACGCCATCGAGTTCGGAGACCTCCCAACGGTGATCTGGGAGATCGTCGAAGAGGTCGAAGCAGACTCGATCGTGGTCGGCGTCCACGGTCACCACTCGGTCGGCCGTCACCTCACGCGTATCCTCCTCGACGCCACCATCCCCGTCGTCGTCGTCCGCCAGGGCATCTACCAGCCATAACTCCATACCCAGGGTTGCTGATCCGATATATGCCGCAGACAGCCCACAGAATGAGAAGAAGTCAGCCCGCGAGCAGTCTTCTCAGCGCATCTACTCCCCCGAGGACACCGGTATCGACGTCGTAGGCGTTGAGGTCCTCGAAACGCACCCAGCGTGCATCCTTGACCTCGTCGAGCGGCCCGATCGCATCGCTTGGAGCAATGAACCCCATGGCGAGGTCGATGTGGGTGTGCTCAGGCTCGGAACCGCGTTCCGGGATGATATGCGCATCGATGCGCACGAGCGAGGATCCAAGACGCTGGAGATCCCCGACTCCGGTTTCCTCGAAAACCTCTCTGCGTACCGCATCCTCTACGAGGTCGTCACATGCCTCGATGTGCCCGCCCGGTTGCAGCCACCGGTCCAGTTTTCCATGATGGATCAGGAGCACGGCCTCGGCATCTGGTGAGGCGACGAACCCCGAGGCCGTGAAGTGCCCCGGATCGAACTCCGAACGCGGCCACATCGCTCGACCGGAATCGAGAGCGTCGAGTGCGACCCCATACGAGTGCCGGTCACCATCGGGGCGGTACGCTCGAACCGTCAGATCGATGTCTGTCGGGCCTCGGGCCCGTTGGTTCACGTCGTACATCGTCGATCCACCCACGAGATCCGATCGTTCCTGTGCCACCGCATCCTCCGACCCTACCGGCGCTATGGACCCTTCCAACTATGCGAAAGCGGTAGCATCGGACGGCTCACCCCGACACCCGCCATGCTCATTGGAGTCGCCCATGAACCTGATACCGGATCGTGTCTCTGCCGTCGGTATTGCAGCAGCGATCTTCCTCGGCGTGCTCGCTCCGATCCCGGCGCTGATCATCGCGGTCGTCCTCGCAGTAGGCGGCGCCCTCGTCCCCCAGCCCAAACGATCGACGTTGTGGTACCTCGCAACGGCCACGGCAGCGGCCTCCGTCGCACGCCTGTTCGTCCACACCATCCTCGGCACCTTCCTGATGTGACCCCCAAACACGAGAGAGGCCGACCCGAAGGCCGACCTCTCTGCTGACTGTGAACTGTCCTCTGTGGACTGTGAGCTTCCTACACCAACTCCACCTTGGCCATCTCGGCACCGTCACCACGACGGGGACCGAGCTTGATGATCCGAAGGTAACCGCCGGGGCGGTCTGCGTACCGGGGAGCGACGTCGTCGAACAGCTTGGTGACGACGTCGTTGTTCTCGATCTTCTTGAGCACCGTGCGTCGGGCGTGGAGGTCACCTCGGCGTGCCTTGGTGATGATCTTCTCAGCGTACGGGCGAAGCACCTTCGCCTTGGCGTGAGTTGTTGTGATCTCCTCGTACTCGATGAGTGACGCCGTCAGGTTCGCAAGAATCTTGCGCTGATGCGACGGACTCCCGCCGAGTCGTTTGCCCTTCTTGGGACGTGGCATTATCCAACACTCCCCTCGGCATCGGCGTAGTTCTTGAGGCTGAAGCCGAGCTCATCGAGCTTGGCGACGACTTCCTCGAGCGACTTCTGGCCGAAGTTCGTGATGTTGAGGAGGTCCTCTTCGGTCTTCTCGATCAACTCACCGACCGTCTGCACCTGTGCACGACGCAAGCAGTTGCGGGGACGTTCCGAGAGGTCGAGCGCCTCGATCGGGAGATCGAGATGCTCCTGACCGGAGGCCTCCACCGGTGCGAGATCATCGGGAACCAGAGCGTCGTAGTCATCCATGTCGGCGATGAGCTCGAAGAGGTTCCGCAACGTCCCCCCTGCCGATGAGATCCCCTCGGACGGTGTGATCGAGCTGTCAGTTTCGACATCGAGGATGAGCTTGTCGAAGTCAATCCGCTGACCGACCTGGGTGCTCTCGACGCGGTAGGCGACCTTACGCACTGGTGAGAAGATCGAGTCGATCGGGATGACCCCGATCGTGTCGCTCTTCTTGTTCTTCTCTGCGCTGCGGTACCCAACACCGCGCTCGGCCGTCAGTTCGACCTCGAGCTTGCCGGATGCCGACATGGTGGCCAGATGCAGATCGCCGTTGACGACCTCGACGTCCGCAGGGACCTTGAGATCGGCTGCGGTGACCTCCCCCGCTCCCTTCGAAGAGAGGTAGAGGGTCTGGGGCTCGTCGACGTCGATGCGGAGAACGACCTGCTTGAGGTTGAGGATGAAGTCGACAACATCCTCCACGACACCTTCGATCGTGGAGAACTCGTGTTGGACGCCATCGATCCGCACAGACGTGATGGCTGCGCCGGGTACACGTGACAGCAACGTGCGCCGCATGGTGTTCCCGAGCGTATAGCCGAAGCCTGGCTCGAGGGGCTCGATGACGAACTTCGATCGATCGTCTGAGAGCTGTTCCTCTTCAATTGTGGGGCGTTGAGTGATGAGCACGTTCGCTCCTGTGTTCGGTGATACGGCTTCGTCGTTCTACTTGGAGTAGAGCTCGACGATGAGTTGTTCTTTGATCTCGGTGTCGATCTGTTCCCGGGATGGCAGCGTGTCGACGGTGATCGTGCGATCTCCGGTGTCGACGTTAAGCCAGTCGGGGACGGAACGACCAACGGTGTCGATGGCGTGCTGGATCGGGAGGATGTCCTGACTGCGTTCCTTGACCGTCACCACGTCTCCGGGGCGAACCTGGTAGGACGGGATGTCGACCTTCTTGCCGTTGACGAGGAAGTGGCCATGGTTGACCAGCTGCCTTGCCTGGGGTCGCGTGCTGGCGAGCCCCGCCCGGTACACGACGTTGTCGAGACGAGTTTCGAGGATCACGAGCAGGTTGGTGCCGGTGATCCCGGACGCCTTGGCAGCGTTCTTGTAGTACCGACGGAACTGCTTCTCGAGCACCCCGTGCATGAACTTCAGCTTCTGCTTCTCGCGGAGTTGGATCTGGTACTGAGACTCGCGGATGCGACCGCGGCCGTGCTGACCGGGTGGGTACGGACGGCGATCGAAGTACTTTGCCTTGTTCTCGTCGAGGAGCTGACGCGCCCTGCGGCTGCGCTTGGTCCTCGGTCCTGTATAACGAGCCATGGTTAACGACCCTTCCGCTTCTTGGGACGACAACCGTTGTGAGGCACCGGTGTCACATCCTTGATACCGGTGATCTCGATACCCATGTTCTGGAGGGTTCGTATCGCGGTCTCACGACCGGAACCCGAACCACGCACGATGACATCGAGCTTGCGCATGCCCATCTCGCCGGCCTTGCGGGCTGCCTGCTCTGCTGCGATCTGCGCCGCATAGGGCGTGGACTTTCGTGAACCCTTGAACCCCACGGAGCCACCGGACGTCCATCCGGCAACCTTGCCGTCCTGGTCGGTGAGCGTCAGGATCGTGTTGTTGAACGTCGCCTTGATATGGACCTGGCCGTGGGTGATCGTACGCTTCCCCCGGCGCCTGCGAGATACTGGAGCACCATCTGGGGCGGGTGCAGCAGGTGCAGATGCCTCCGCTGCGGGCGCTGGTGTCTCAGCCGCCGGTTGAGGGGCGGCTGGCGGTGTCGCTGCAGAGGGTGCGGCCTCCGGGGCGGCTGCCTCGGGAGCAGCGGCCTTGGGGGTCGAAGCCTCGGGGGGGGTGTCTGAGGTGGTCATTACTTCGTGACCTTCTTCTTGCCTGCGATCGCCACGCGCTTACCCTTGCGAGTGCGAGCGTTCGTATGTGTCCGTTGACCGCGAACGGGGAGGCCCTTGCGGTGCCGGAGACCCTGATAGCAACCGATTTCGATCTTTCGCTTTATGTTCTGAGCGATGTCCCTGCGAAGATCGCCCTCGATCTTGTAGTTGCTGTCGATGAACTGGCGGATGCGAAGAACCTCGGCATCCGTCAGGTCACGAACCTTGGTGTTGTAGTCGATGTCGAGAGAGTCGAGGATCTGATGCGACCTCGAACGCCCGACGCCAAAGACATAGGTGAGTCCAATCTCGACTCGCTTGTCCCTGGGAAGATCGACGCCTGCGATACGTGCCATGCGTGTTACCCCTGACGCTGCTTGTGGCGAGGGTTCTGACAGATCACCCAGACTCGGCCGTGCCGACGGATGATACGACAGTTGTCGCACATCTTCTTTGCGGAGGCTCTAACTTTCATATTCGGTGATCCTGCCTCGGTACCTGGTTGGGACGTCGTCGCCAGACACCATGGGATTCGAAACCGAATACCCGGAGTGTTTGACGTCTACATCTCGGGAGGCGAACACGTCCGTGTCGCAATCCGTCGATATCTACGACGTCGAATTGTCACAAGAAAGCACAGCCCGTCTCCGGACTGCTGAGGCAAGTGTAGGGAGCCCCCGGTCCTAACAGCAAGGGAGGGTGAAAAGGTACTTGGTACTCGGTACTTGGTACTTGGAGGATGCGCGGATAGGGAACATCCGTTCTCCGTTTGCCGTCTACCGACGACTCACAGGCACCCAGAAACAGTCAGGGTTTCCGACTGTGAACTGTGATCTGTGAACTGTCAACTCACCGACCGCTCCCTATCCACTGATCTTCCATGTACTCGGCGGTACTCCCCTATGAACCCGAGCCGGTGGCAGCGGTAACACATATGGAGTCCCCGCAGTCGGTGATGGTCATCGCGACCTTGTCACCGACCCAGGTCGCCGTGCGAACCATTTCGCCACCACCCTGGTCGTACGTCGTCTTTCCTTTGTCCCACTCTCCGCCTTGAGCGGTGGACCACTCATCGAAGAACGCTACGAGCTCGTCATACTGCTCTGCGGGGTAGGTGAGAGAGACCAGCTTGTTCTCTCCTGAATCGAAGACGCTTTCGACCTGACCACCGTCTGGCAGCGGTACAGGGAACCCGTCCGGGATCTCGGTGCCACCGATCTTGAACGATCCCTCGTCGGTCTCGATACTGAGCTCACCGGTATCCGTGTTGATATCCACGTTGTCAACACCCGCCGACTGCTCGACGATCTTCTCGGTCAGATTCTCGGCAGCAGACTGGCAGGCTGCCAGCACCAGGACAGCCGCTATGAACACAGGGACGAGACGCTTCACATCGATTCCTCTCACTCGGTCCTACCTCTTCGGCAGAGACGACTCCCGACTGTAACCCAGGGAGTCGAACGTGTAGCGTCATGTCATGGCACACATCATCGTTTTCGACGTCAACGAGACCCTGCTCGACCTCGCCCCGGTCCGCGAATGGTTCACGGAACGGTTCGGCAACGTTCCTGATGCATCAGCGTGGTTCTCCGAACTCCTGCGTCTCTCATTCGTCTCGTCCGTCATCGATGCGTACTCCCCGTTTCCCGAGCTTGCAGCGGCGTCACTCGAGACGGTCGCACATCGCAACACAGTCGCGATCGATGGCAACGACCTCGACGTGATCCGGGCACTGTTCACCATGTTGCCGCCGCACCCCGACGTTCCGGGTGGCCTCGATCGACTACGCTCGGACGGCTTCACCGTGGCAGCTCTCACGAACTCCCCCCAGGCCACCGCAGAGTCTCAGCTCGCAAACGCCGGGATCGCAGACCGGTTCGACGCGATCATGTCTGTCGACATGGT
>CAYLVM010000034.1:0-15284 GCA_964387145.1 uncultured Acidimicrobiaceae bacterium | reverse complement strand
TCGCAAACGCCGGGATCGCAGACCGGTTCGACGCGATCATGTCTGTCGACATGGTGCGCCGCTTCAAGCCTCACCGGTCGGTGTATCTAGCGGCTGCCGACCACCTGGAGATCCATCCATCCGAGCTCGTGATGGTCGCAGCCCATGACTGGGACATCGCCGGTGCGATCGCTGCCGGATCCGAAGGTGTGTTCATCACGCGTCCTGGCCAGCTGTACAGCAGTTCGTTCATGGAACCGTCGATAGTCGCATCCGACATCGACGCTGCAGCCATCGCTATCACAGAGCGCTACACCTGAGCTCTGGGCTTTGGTCAGTCCAGCTACTCGCCGCAGCCCCGACCGCCGTTGATGGCGATCACGGTGTCGGTCGGGTTCAGACCCGAGGTGTACCCCCACAAGCCCGTCCACGCCTGGAGATCATGCGACCACAGTCCCTCTCCTTCGACGAACGGACTGTCGGACAGGTCGTACAACGGGCCACCGTACGCCGCTTCCAGGTCGGCGACCGTCGACCCGAGACCGATGCCCTCGGTCGTGAAGATCACCGGCGTCGGTTCCGAGTAGTAGAACGTGAAGAAGTGCTCGACGCCACCGGTCCAGAAGTCTGTGTCTCCCGTGGTGAACAGCATCCAGAGGCCGTTCCAACGCACAGTGCGCGTCGTCGGCGCAGGGCAGATGAAGTCCTCTATCCAGCCCGTATCGATCGTGGGAGGGCCAAGGACGGTGGTGACGGCAGTGATCGCATCCTCGGCGTCGTACCCGAAGTACACCCAGACGTCTCCTGCCTGGAGTCCCTCGTCGGTGAGTTCGACGGTCGACGGGGTCGTTGTGGTAGTGGTCGGAGCCACCGTCGTCGTCGTGGTGGTCGGCGCAGCTGTCGTCGTAGTGGCCACAGCCGTCGTGGTCGTTACCGGTGCCGTCGTCGTCGTGGTCTCAGCAACCGTCGTGGATGTTGTAGTCAACGTCTCAGGTACCGAAGTCGAGGATGAGTCATCCCCCGACGCGCACGCCGCTGCGACGAGCGAGACCACAGCCAACAGAAGGATCATCCTCTTCATCGCGTTCTCCCTTCGAGATCGTGCCGGCGAGAGTCTCTACTCACCCCGACCAGCGGCACCCTACTCGCCGCACCCCTGACCACCGTTGATCGACAACACGGTGTCGGTCGGTGTCCGACCGGTCAATCCGCCAGACATACCAAGCCATGTGGAGAGACGATACTTCCAGAACCCTGCGGATGGATCGAACGGGTTCTCATCGATGACCAGTTCCGGTCCACCGTACGCCGCCTCGAGTTCTTCGAGCGTCGACCCGATGGTGATGCCTTCCGTGGTCGTGAGCAGAGGGGTCGCCCCTGCGTAGTAGTAGGCGAAGAAGTGAGGCACTCCCCCGATCCAGAAGTCTGTATCGGCTTGCGTGAACAACATGATGAAGTCCCCCCAGTGCACACCGCGTACGGTCGATCCAGGGCACGTCCCGTACTGTGAGAAGGAGTCGACCCATCCGGAATCGTCCGTCGGTGATCCGAGCACTGCGGTGACCGCTGCGATGGCGTCGTCCTCCACCATCCCGAGCCACACCCACGTCGATCCGGCCTGGATCCCGGGCCAGTTCAGTTCGACCGTCCCCTCGGGAGCCGTCGTGGTCGTGGCCGGGACCGTCGTCGTGGTCGTCGTCTCAGCGTCCGTTGTCGTGGTCGTGGCCGGGACCGTCGTCGTGGTCGTCGTCTCAGCGTCCGTTGTCGTGGTTGTGGCCGGGACCGTCGTCGTGGTCGTCGTGGCCGGGACCGTCGTCGTCGTCGCCGGGACCGTCGTCGTGGCCGGGACCGTCGTCGTTGCCTGAGCTTCCGACGTCGTCGTCGGATCTGAGGACGACGAACAGCCCGCCGCCACGAGTGCCGCTGCCACCACAACGAGGATGATCCTCTTCATCACGATTCCCTTCCAGAGACTTCACACCACGGTGACACGATACCCGACACGAGTCGAATCGAAGGTCCCGTCAGGTGAACACTCAGATGCTTCGCCGCCATGTCGAGGTGATCCCATCGATCGTCGTCACCAGCGTGTCCTGTGAACAGGTGAATGGAGCACCGTCGAACGAGGCATCGGGAATCGCTACGGGAGCACCTCCGCCCGGCATGTCGATGGGAAGGCCATCGATGAGCACCTCGACCTCGTCGGAGGATTGCTCCAGGTCGAGGGACAGCGCATCGCCATCGACCGCGTACGCTCCCTCAGCCGTGGAGTTGACCATGATCACGAGATCGCCGAAGTCGGTGCGCACGAGGAACGTCCAGTCATCCCGCTGCTCGCTCGCAGACTCGTCGTCACCGAGCACGATCCGATATGCACCACCGACGTACCTGAACTCCCGCGGTGCCTCCTGATCGCTCATGGCGGTGGTGACTTCAGCGAAGAACGATTCGCTGTCGAGTTCCCACGAACCAGCAACGCAGGCAGCGCCGGTGAGTGGAGCTTGGGTGGTGGTCGTCGACGGTGTGGCGGTCGTAGTCGGTGCAGGAACGGTGGTCGTGGACGCTACATCGGCCGCCGCGGTCTGCGCAGATCCAGCCTCCGATGCCGGGGAACACGCGACGGCGACGATGGCCACGACGATCATGAGCGACATCTTGCGCATGGAGCCCCCTATGGGTTCACGAACCGCAAAGCGTAGACGGTGTTCTCCCCAACCGGAACGATCGAGGTCCGAGCCGATGAGCCGGAGGGCAAAGCCTCGAGGTCGAGGTGCCGTCCCGGGAGTCACTGTCGGCCTATTCGATCAGCTTCGGCTCGAGAAGTGTCGACACGATCGTGCCCTCTTTCGTGATCAACACGGTGTGCTCGAAGTGAGCGGAGGGAGCACCATCGCTCGTGACGACCGTCCACTGGTCATCGAGAACGAAGGAGTCGGACGTCCCGAGGTTGAACATCGGCTCGATCGCCAGTGCCATCCCGACCTTGAGCTTCAACCCCTTCCCCGGAGTCCCGTAGTTCGGCACCGAAGGCGCCTCGTGCATCTGGCGGCCAATACCGTGACCGACGTAGTCTCGCACGACCCCGATTCCGTGCGGGACCGCAAGCGCCTCGACAGCAGCCCCGACATCACCGAGCCGGTTGCCGGATGTGGCCTGACGAATCCCTGCCCACAACGCTTCTTCCGTCGCCTCGAGAAGGGTCGTGATCTCGTCGGGAACATCTCCGATCGCCATCGTAAACGCAGCGTCGCCGTGCCATCCTTCGTAGATCGCCCCGGCATCGATCGAGATGATGTCACCTTCCCGAAGCCGATACTCGCCGGGGATTCCGTGCACGATCACCGAGTTCGGCGAGGTGCACAGCACCCCGGGAAACGGGTTCGTCGGACCGCCGTATCCAAGAAAGGATGAACGACATTCGTACTCGGCGAGGACCTCTCTCGCAGCAGAGTCGAGCTCGAGTGTCGTGACACCTGGTTCGGCGATCTCACGAACAGTCTGGTGCATTGCAGCAACACACCGGCCCGCGACCTTCATCTTGTCGAAGTCTGCGTCGGTCTTCTTCGTGATGAGCCGCGTGCCCTGCATACCCCTGGCCGTCAGTTCGCGACGAGCCCGAGCATGATCCGAGCGAAGACCTCTTCGATCGAACCCATGCCATCGACACCGATCACCGCATCACCGTAGAAATCGATGAGCGGCTCCGTTTCGCTGTGATACACCTCGAGACGACGGCGGATCGTGGCCTCGTTGTCGTCTGCACGGCCTTCCTCTTCGGCGCGTTTGAGAAGGCGAGCCACGAGTTCATCGGTATCCGCCTCGAGCAACACCACCGTGCTGATCGCGTTCACGACGGCGTCGTTGAGCGCCTCGGCCTGAGCGATCGTGCGCGGGAAACCGTCGAGGAGGTACCCGCAGTTCGCATCCGGTTCATTGATCCGCTCATCGACGATCGCGACAACCAGGTCGTCCGAGACGAGGTCCCCCGCGGCCATGACGCTCTCGACTTGCCTGCCAAGATCCGATCCGGCGGCAACTGCTTCACGCAGCATCGCCCCGGTCGAGATGTGCGGAATGTGTAGCGCTCTTGCGAGCATCGCTGCCTGCGTGCCCTTGCCTGCCCCGGGTGGACCGAGGAAAAGGATGCGTCTCGCCATGTGTGATCTCCCGATCTCGGAACGACTTCACGATACAGAGTACCCACTGTTGTGATGCTGCTAGCTGAGGAAGCCTTCGTAGTTACGCATCGTGAGCTGGCTTTCGATCTGCTTCGACGTCTCGAGCGCCACACCGGCGACGATGATGATGGACACACCGGACAGCCCAACGGGGACGTTCCACAGCCATCCGAGCAGTGACGGAGCGATCGTGACGACGGCGAGGTACATCGCACCCGGGAGCGTGATGCGTGACAGGACGTGTGAGAGGTAGTTGACCGTCGCACGGCCGGGGCGGATGCCGGGGATGAACCCTCCCTGACGCTGGATCATGTCTGCCTGGCGCTCAGGATCGAACTGGATCGCCGTGTAGAAGTAGGTGAAGAAGACGACGAGCGCAGCGAGGATACCGATGTACCACAGGCTCGGCGAGAACCCGACCCCAGACGATGACAGCATGTTGTTGTTGATCCAATCCCGCACCGCAGCACCCCACCCTGTGGCGGGAAGCGCTGAGGAGATCAACGCAGGGAAGTACATGATGGACGTTGCGAAGATGACGGGGATGACGCCGGCCATGTTCACCTTGAGCGGGATGTACGTTGATTGGCCACCCATCACCTTGCGGCCACGAACCCGCTTGGAGAACTGTACGGGTATCCGTCTCTGGCCCTGCTCGATGAAGATGATCCCGATCGTCAGCACGAGCATCACTGCCAGGATGATGACGAACTGGTACGTTGCGGAGTTCGTCTTCAAGATCGCGAGCTGACTCGGGATCTGGCTGATGATCGACACGAAGATGATGAGAGACATGCCGTTGCCGATGCCTCGCTGCGTGATGAGCTCACCCATCCACATCAAGAGCGCAGTACCTGCCGTCATCGTCACCACGATGATGATCACGTTGCGAGGGGTGAAGTCCGGGATGAGGTCCACGCCCTGGGTGAACTGGCCGCTATGGAAGAGATAGGCAAATCCGGTCGACTGCAGCAAAGCGAGGATGATCGTGACGTACCGGGTCCACTGTGTGATGACCTTGCGTCCATGCTCGCCCTCTTCCTGGAGCGCCTGGAGCTTCGGGATCACGACGGTCAACAACTGGAGGATGATCGACGAGGTGATGTACGGCATGATGCCGAGAGCGAAGATCGACAACTGGGTGAGCGCACCGCCGGAGAACAGGTTCAGCAGACCTACGAACCCGGACTGCTCCGCCTGGTTGGCGAAGTCAGCGATCGCGTTGAGGTCGGCGCCGGGAACCGGGATGGTCGCACCAAGCCGGTAGAGGCCGAAGATGAACAGGGTGAACAGGATCTTGTTCCGCAGGTCATGAATCCTGAACGCGTTCCTGAAGGCGGTGAGCATGGGTTTCCAGTCGGTTTGGGGTCGGTGGTTCTTTGTTGGCCCTGCGCGGATCGTGGGGCCAACCCGGAGTCAGGCTGTCATTGTCGCACGGCGTCTAGGTTACCCGCGCTGGTGACAGCTCGACCCGAATCGGCTACTTGTCGTCGAGCACCTCGATGGTGCCCCCGGCAGCCTTGATCTTGTCTGCAGCACCAGACGAGAAAGCGTGGGCTTTCACCGTCAACGCAACGTCGAGATCGCCCTGGCCGAGCACCTTGATCTTGCCGCGCTTCTTTGCAAGGCCTGCCTCGCGCATGTCGTCGGGAGTCACCGTCGATCCGGCATCGAACGCAGCGAGGCGCTCGACGTTGATGACGGTGAACTCTTCACGATTCGGGTTCCTGAAGCCCTTGAGCTTCGGCATCTGCTTGAGCAACGGTGTTTGACCGCCCTCGAACCCGAGGCGCACCTTGCTGCGTGCCTTGAGACCCTTTGTTCCTCGACCGGCCGTCTTTCCGCGACGTCCAGCCTCACCGCGACCGACGCGGATCTTGCGCTTCTTCGAGCCCTCCGCAGGACGGAGATGATGAAGTTTCATCAGATTTCCTCCACTTCGAGCAAGTGCTTGACGTGATGGATCATCCCTCGGACGGACGACGTATCAGGCCGCTCCACCGTTGAGTTGATCTTGCGCAAGCCGAGGCTCTCGACTGTGGCGCGAGCCTTCGGTTTCTCCCCGATGAGGCTCCGCCTGAGCGTGATCTTGAGTGTTCCAGCCATCGTCACACCTTCGTTTGCATGAGTTCGGCTGAGTTGTACGCAGCCAACAGAGCAGGTGGGAAGATCTCCTCGGCACGCTTGCCGCGGGCACGAGCGACCTCATCTGGCCGCTGCTGGCTACGCAACGCGTTGACCGTCGCCTTTGCAACGTTGATGTGCGTCGGCGAGCCGAGCGACTTGGCGAGAATGTTGCTGATCCCTGCGGCTTCAATGATCTGGCGTACCGCACCACCAGCGATCACTCCCGTACCCGGAGCAGCCGGCTTGAGAAGCACACGACTGGCACCCTGGACACCGATGATCTCGTGGATGATCGTCTGGCCTGCCATGGGAACGTTGAACATGTCCTTGCGGGCCAGTTCGAACGCCTTCTGGATCGCCGCAGGGACTTCCTTGGCCTTGCCGTAGCCGATGCCGACCCGGCCCTTGCCGTCACCGACGGCGACGAGAGCGGTGAAGGAGAACCGACGCCCACCCTTGACGACCTTCGCCACGCGATTGATCGCAATGACGCGTTCGTCGAACTCCGGGACGTCACGATCGCGGCCCCTGCCGCGGTCGCTGCGTTGATTTCGATTTCTGTTCTGTGATGTCATCGCTGGTTCTCCTAGAAGTCGAGACCGGACTCGCGCGCAGCCTCAGCGAGCGCCTTGATCCGACCGTGGTACTTGAACCCACCACGGTCGAACACGACCTTGGAGATCCCTGCGTCCTGGGCACGAGCACCGACCAGCTTCCCGACCTCGGTGGCTGTCTCGAGGGTGAGCGTGTTGCCGCCGACCGCGGACTCCTTCGAGGATGCCGAGGCGATCGTCGCTCCCGCTTCATCATCGATGATCTGTGCGTATATGTGCTTGTTGCTCCGGAACACCGCGAGACGGGGACGACTCTCGGTGCCGCGTACGCTCTTGCGAACGCGGAAGTGCCTACGACGGCGTGCGTCTGTTCGTGTGCCCCTCATGCCGAGACCCCTGCCTTGCCTGCCTTGCGTCGCACGTACTCGTCCGTGTATCGGATTCCCTTGCCCTTGTACGGCTCGGGAGGTCTGACGGCACGGACATCGGCGGCGACCTGTCCAACCTTCTGCTTGTCTATTCCGCTGACGATGATCTTCGTCGGCTCCGGTACCTCGAACGTGATGCCGTCGGGCGCATCGATGGTGACCGGGTGGGAGAACCCGACCTGAAGTTCGAGGGTGCTTCCCTTGAGGGCTGCACGGTACCCAACGCCGACGGCGGTGAGTTCCTTCTTGTACCCTTCTGAGACACCGATCACCATGTTGTTGATGAGGGCTCGAGAGAGTCCGTGGAGCGCCCGGGAGGCGCGTTCGTCGTTGTCCCTCGAAAGGGAGACGGTTCCGTCGTCGACGACGACGGTGATCACCGGGGCAACCACCTGGGTCAGAGAGCCCTTTGCTCCCTTGACCGTAACGATCCCATCGTCGACCTTCACGTCGACGCCGTCGGGGAGGCTGATCGGTGCTTTTCCTACTCGGCTCATGTCACCACACCTTGCACAGGATCTCGCCGCCGACGTTGCGACGACGTGCATCCCGGTCTGTCATGACACCTGCGGAGGTGGAGATGATCGAAACACCGATTCCACCCCGAACGCGGGCGACATTCTGTGCTCCTGCATAGACGCGTCGCCCCGGCTTCGAGATCCGCTGGATGCCCTGGAGCACCCTCTGTCGATCACTGTCGTAGCGAAGACGCACCACGAGCTCCGTGCCCACGGACGCGTCCTGTGTCTTCCAGGAATCGATGAATCCTTCCTCAGAGAGGATGCGGGCGATCTCTTCCTTCAGCTTGGACGACGGCATCGATGTCTCAGGGTGAAGCGCCGTGTTGGCGTTCCGGATCCTGGTGAGCATGTCTGCTATTGGGTCTGTGTACATGGCTACCACGACGCCTTTCTGACGCCGGGAAGCTCACCGCGGTGGGCCATCTCGCGCACCGCGATGCGTGACAAGCCGAACTTGCGGAAGTACGCCCGCGGACGACCGCTGACGTTGCAACGGTTGCGATAGCGGGTGGCACTCGCATCGCGAGGCATCTTGGCGATCTTGGCGTAGGCCTCGCGCTTGTCCGCGTAGGAGGCTTCCGGGTCTTTGATGATCTTGATCAGTTCGGCACGACGTTCGGCGTACCGCTCGACCAACACCTTACGTTTGTTGTTCTTGGCGATTTTTGATGTCTTCGCCATCAGGCACCTACCTGCTGTCGGCGGAACGGGAACCCGAACGCATCGAGGAGGGCTCTCCCCTGTGCGTCCGTCTCCGCGGTGGTCACCAATGTGACGTCCAGACCGCGGACCTTCATGACTTTGTCGTAGTCGATCTCAGGGAAGATGAGCTGTTCGGTCACACCGAAGCTGTAGTTCCCACGACCGTCGAACCCCTTCGGGTTCAAACCACGGAAGTCTCTGATGCGAGGGATGGAGAGCGCGATCAGCCGATCGAGAAACTCCCACATGCGTTCGCCTCGAAGCGTCACCGACGCGCCGATGGCCTGTCCCTCACGGAGCTTGAAGTTGGATACTGACTTTCGGGCACGGTTGACCTTCGGCTGCTGGCCGGTGATCGTCCTGAGATCCTCGACAACGCCGTTCATCAGCTTTGCGTCAGCCGCTGCGTCGCCTGCACCCATGTTCACGACGATCTTGGAGAGTCGCGGAACCTGCATGACATTGGCGAGTTCCAGATCCGTGAGGAGCTGGGCCTTGATCTCGTTGTGATACTTTTCTTTGAGTCGTGGAGCCATTACAGATCGCTCCCACATTTTCGACATACTCTGTGCTTGTTCCCATCGTCGTCGAACCGTGCACCGATCTTCGTCGGGCCACACTCCTTGCAGACGATCATCACGTTGGAGGCGTTGATCGGCATGTCCTTGTCGATGATGCCCCCGGTGTTGACGTCGCCGGTGGCACGCTGATGCCTCTTGGCAGTCGCAACCCCCTCGACGATGATCCTGTTGTCCTTGGGGTAGACCTTGGCGATCTTGGACTCTGTCCCGGCATCCTTACCGGTGATGACCATGACCGTGTCTCCCTTGCGCACCTTCATCACAGCACCTCCGGTGCGAGCGACACGATGCGCATGAACTTCTTGTCCCGCAACTCGCGACCAACCGGACCGAAGATGCGGGTTCCCCGAGGCTGCTGCTGATCGTTGATGATCACGCATGCGTTCTCGTCGAACCGGATGTAGGAACCGTCCTCGCGACGAGTCTCCTTCTTGGTCCTCACGACGACAGCCTTGACGACCTCACCCTTCTTGACCGCACCACCGGGTGTGGCATCCTTGACCGTCGCGACGATCACGTCACCCACCCGCGCGTAGCGGCGACCCGAGCCACCGAGGACTCTGATAGTGAGCACCTCACGTGCACCCGAGTTGTCCGCGACCTTGAGGCGCGTTTCCTGTTGGATCATCGTGCACGCTCCACGACCTCTTCAACCCGCCACCGCTTCGTCTTCGAAAGTGGGCGGGTCTCGACGATGCGAACCGTGTCACCCACATGGGCGTCGTTCTTCTCGTCGTGTGCATGTAGCTTCGTTCGGACCGGAACTGTCTTGCCGTACCGGGGATGACGCTTTGCGTCACGTATTTCGACGGTGACCGTCTTATCGGCGCTGTCGGAAACAACGATCCCGACGCGTACCTTGCGGTTTGCGCGATCCATCTATGCCTCCTCCTGCTGTGACTCCCAAGCGGCGATCTCGAACTCCCGCATCACCGTGGCGATGCGAGCGATATCACGCTTGACCTGTTTGATCCTCGATGTGTTGTCGAGCTGGTTGGTAACGAGCTGGAACCGAAGGTTGAAGAGTTCCTCCTTCGATTCCTCGAGCTGGTCACCGAGCTCCTTGTATGTGAGCTTCCGAAGTTCAAGAGTGTTCATAGTGCTTCCCTCTTGACGAACTTCGTTTTGACGGGAAGCTTGTGGGCCGCAAGACGCATGGCTTCCTTGGCGAGATCTTCATCGATTCCGGACATCTCGAACATCACGCGTCCCGGCTTGACGACGGCCACCCAGTACTCCGGGTTCCCCTTGCCTGAACCCATCCGGGTCTCTGCAGGCTTCTCGGTGATCGGCTTGTCGGGGAAGATGGTGATCCAGACCTTCCCTCCACGCTTGATCTTGCGGGTCATCGCGATACGAGCGGCTTCGATCTGGCGTGACGTGATCCAGCCTCGCTCCTGGGCCTGAAGGCCGAACTCGCCGAACGACACTTGTGTGCCGCCCTTCGCTTTCCCCTTCATACGACCCGTCTGTACCTTGCGGTACTTGGTGCGCTTCGGCATCAACATGGTTATGCCTCCTCGCCTGAATCGTTGGCGTTCTCGGCCCCTTCAGAAGCGTCCGCTGCTTCTTCTGCGGCTTCCTTGGTGACCTCAACGGTCTCCCCGGCGGCACTCTCTGCTTCTTCGACGACCTCAACGGCGACCTCGGCAACCGCTTCTGCGACTACCGCTTCAGCGACTACCGCTTCAGCCACCGCCTCTTGGACGACCTCTTCGACCACGGCTTCTGTCGTGACGACCTCAGCTGCACCGTCTTCCGTCGACGGCGTCACGGCATCGGTTACCGGAGGCGCTACCGCTTCTCTGTCCTCTGCGAGCTCGGCGCTCGCTTCGGCTGCGGTGACCTTCTTACCGCCACCAGCCTCGATCAGGCGCTTCCCACTTGGTCGCTTGCCGCCACCAGCCTCGATCACGCGCTTGCCGCCACCGGCTTCGATGATCCTCTTGTCGGACTGACCTGCTGCGGCCTCGGCACGGGACTTCACCGACTTGCGGCGCTTGCGGTCCGTGCGACCGCCCGCAGCAAGACGAGCCTCTGCAGCAGCCTTGCCTGCAGATGTGGAGCGTGCCATGACATCGCCCTTGTAGACCCACACCTTGATGCCGATAGCGCCGACCGTCGTGCTTGCAGTCGCCTGCCCGTAGTCGATGTCCGCACGCAGTGTGTGCAACGGGACACGACCTTCGAGATACCACTCCCGGCGACCCATGTCGGCACCACCGAGGCGCCCCGATGCTTGGACACGGACACCCTCGGCTCCGGCCTTGAGCGCCGTAGCGACGGTGCGCTTCAGCGCACGACGGAACGAGACACGACCTTCGAGCTGGTCGGCAACGCTGCGGGCAAGCAACGTGGCGTCCAACTCGGCGTTATGAACTTCAACGACATTGAACTTGACCCTACGACCCGAGAGATCCTCGAGGCCGGAACGAAGCCGCTCGGCTTCAGCCCCGCCTCGACCGATCACCACGCCCGGGCGTCCGGTGTGGATGTCGATCTGAACCTTCTTGTCTCCGATGCGTTCGATGTCGATACGTGAGATCGCCCCGCGCTTGAGTTCGCCCTGCAGGTACGAGCGGATACGGTAATCCCCTACAACGTTCGCGGCGTAATCCTTGTCGCTGTACCAGCGTGACTTCCAATCGGTGACAATCCCGAGTCGGAAACCGTATGGATGGACTTTCTGCCCCATCAGGCAACCTCCTCCTCGTCTGCAACGATGATCGTGATATGACTCGTGCGCTTGCGGATCTTCGTCGCCTGGCCTCGCGCACGAGGACGCCAACGCTTGAGCGTCGGTCCCTCATCCGCATACGCCTCTGCGACGAACAACTCGTCTGCGTCGAGTGCGAAGTTGTGTTCGGCGTTCGCAACAGCTGAATCGAGCACCTTGATGATGGTTCCCGCAGCCTTTCGGTTGGTAAACTCGAGTACAACGCGTGCCTCATCCACCGGCAACCCTCGAACGAGATCGAGGACGCGGCGAACCTTGTACGGCGACTGTCGAATGTGCTTGGCTTGCGCTCGCACCTTCATCGCCTGCTCGCTGACTTGTCTGCCTGGTGGCCGCGGAATGTCCGCGTCGGTGCGAACTCCCCGAGCTTGTGGCCAACCATGGACTCATTGATGAACACAGGAACGTGCTTGCGACCGTCGTGAACCGCGATGGTGAGACCCACCATCTCGGGGATGATCGTCGAGCGTCTGCTCCATGTCCGGATGACGCGCTTGTCGCCTCCGGTGTTCGCCTTCTCGACCTTTTTCAAGAGGTGCTCGTCGACGAACGGCCCTTTCCTCAGGCTCCTCGCCATGGCCTACCTCTTCCCTTTCTTAGCGCGACGGCGCACGATGTACTTATCGCTCGCCTTGTTCTTCTTGCGGGTGCGCTTCTCCGGCTTGCCCCACGGGCTCACCGGGTGACGTCCACCCGAGCTACGGCCTTCACCACCACCGAGGGGGTGATCGACCGGGTTCATGGCAACACCGCGTGACTGCGGCCGCTTGCCCTTCCATCTGTTCCTACCGGCCTTGCCGATCTTGATCAGCTCGGCTTCCTTGTTTCCGACCTGACCGACGGTTGCCCGGCAGTCGAGGTTGACCTGGCGCATCTCACCGGAAGGGAGGCGCAACAGCGCAACCTTGTTCTCCTTCGACATGAGCTGGATCGAGGTTCCCGCAGAGCGTCCCATCTTGGCTCCGCCCCCAGGACGAAGCTCGACACCGTGGACGATGGTACCCGTGGGGATGTTGCGAAGCGGAAGGGCGTTGCCCGGTCGTATGTCCGCCTTTGGGCCCGATTCGAGCATGTCGCCAACCTTGATCCCTACGGGTGCAAGGATGTAGCGTTTCTCGCCGTCGACGTAGTGGAGGAGAGCGATCCGTGCGTTGCGGTTCGGGTCGTACTCGACGGACGCGACCTTGGCGGGCACCCCATCTTTGGTCCGACGGAAGTCGATGATGCGGTAGCGCCGCTTGTGACCACCACCGCGGTGACGTGACGTGATCCGCCCATACGAGTTCCGACCAGACGAGCGCGTCTTGGGAGCCAGGAGGCTCTTTTCCGGCGTCGACTTGGTGATCGTGTCGAAATCAGAGACTGTCTGGAATCGGCGCCCCGGCGATGTGGGCTTGAGTTTCTTGATGCCCATGAGCTATACCTCGAAAACGTCGATGGAGTCACCGGGGGCGAGGGTCACGAGGGCACGCTTGGTGTCCTTGCGCTTCCCCACCGTATAGCCGGTGCGCTTATGTTTGCCTTGGCGGTTCATCGTGTTCACAGAGGTCACCTTGACCTCGAAGATCTTCTCGATGGCCTGCTTGATCTCTGTCTTGTTCGTCCTGGGATGAACGACGAACGTGTATGTGTTCCTATCCGCAGCGAGGTCGTAGGACTTCTCCGACACGACCGGCTCGATGATGATGTCGCGTGGATTCTTCATGAGGCAACCTCCTCAATCTCAGCGGTGGCTGCTTCGTCTGACTCCGACTCTGTCAACTGTGAACTGTCAACTGTGAACTGTTTCGCGTGCTCTTCGGTTCCCCGAGGAGCAGTCTGGCCGAGATCGAGCGTGCCCTGGGACATGATGATCGTGTCGGCCCACAGAACGTCGTACGTGTTCGCCTGACCGAGGTTAGAAGCGATGACGTGCTCGAGGTTCCGGAACGACTTGATCGCCGTGCGCTCATGATCTTCTGCCAGGAGCAGCACCTTGCCGCTGATACCCATGGCTTCGAGAAGCGCTGTGGCGTTCTTGGTCTTCGGTTCATCCCATACGTCGAAGGACTCCACGACCTTGATCTGGCCGTCGGCCGCTCTTGCAGACAACGCGCTGCGCAGAGCGAGGCGCTTCATCTTCTTGGGCGTCCGCTGGCTGTAGTCGCGAGGCTTGGGTCCGTGGGCAACACCGCCACCGACCCACTGGGGCGAACGGATCGAACCGTGACGGGCACGGCCGAGTCCCTTCTGACGCCAGGGCTTGGCACCACCGCCGCGTACCTCGGCACGCGTCTTGGTCGAGTGCGTACCGGCGCGCTTGGCAGCGAGTTGCGCTGTGACGACCTGATGCATCACTGCGGTGTTCGGCTCGATACCGAAGATGGTTTCGTTGAGCTCAACCTCACCCTTGAGGGTGCCGTCGGCGGCGTAGAGCTCTGCGGTCAGTTTGTCAGCCATTCGCCTTCACCGCCTGTCGTACGACGATGACTGCACCCTTGGGCCCGGGCACCGCTCCTCGCAACAACAACAGGTTGCGGTCGGCGTCGACCTGGATGACTTCCAGGTTCATCATCGTTACCTGATCTCCACCCATACGACCCGGAAGTCGCTTGCCCTTGAACACGCGGGCCGGCGTGGCACACGCCCCGATCGCGCCGGGAGCGCGATGGACCTTGTGCACGCCGTGGGAGGCGCCCTGTCCCTTGAAGTTGTGACGCTTCATAGCGCCGGCAAAGCCTTTGCCCTTCGAGACTCCCGTCACGTCAGCCATCTTGCCCTCTTCGAGGACGTCGGCGATCGTGATCATCTGCCCGAGCTCGTACGCATCCGGATCTTCGACCCGGACCTCGACGACGTGGCGATGCGGTGCAACGCCGGCCTTGGCGAAGTGCCCGGTTGCCGGGCGCCCAGCCTTTTCGGCCTTCATCTCTTTGAAGGCAATCTGCACGGCAGCGTATCCGTCGGTCTCGGGACGCTTGATCTGTGTCACGACGACGGGGCCGGCCTTGACGGCGGTCACCGGGATCGCCCGGTTCTCATCGTCGAAGATCTGGGTCATGCCCAACTTCTCTCCGATGATCGCGTTCATGTCTTGATCTCCACCTCTACGCCCGCAGGAAGGTCGAGTCGCATGAGCGAATCAACCGTCTTCGGGGTCGGTTCCAGGATGTCGATGAGCCGTTTGTGAATCCGCATCTCGAAGTGCTCGCGTGACGTCTTGTCGACGTGCGGGCCACGGATGACGGTGTAGCGATGGATACGGGTCGGTAGCGGTACCGGGCCCTTGATCTTCGCCTGGGTACGGATCACCGTCTCCGCGATCTTTCGCGCCGACTCGTCGACGACCGCGTGGTCGTACGCTTTGAGTCGGATGCGGATCCGATGCTCGTTTGTCATGTCTCACTCACTTCGTTCGTTCGAGTACCAGGTACCAAGTACCGAGTACGAGGTACTTCTTATCTACTTGATGATCTTCGTGACGCGGCCTGCACCAAC
>CAYLVM010000033.1:0-21452 GCA_964387145.1 uncultured Acidimicrobiaceae bacterium | reverse complement strand
ATCGAGATGTTCTTCGGGCACGCCTTTTCGCACTCGCCGTAGTTCGTGCACGAACCGAAGTACTCCTCCATCGTCTCGACCATCGCGACTGTGCGCATGTAGCGCTCCGGCTGACCCTGTGGCAGCAGGTTGAGATGGTTGATCTTCGCCGCCGTGAACAGGTTCGCTGCACTGTTCGGGCACGCAGCGACACACGCTGCACAGCCGATACAGGCCGCTGCGTCCATGGCGGCCTCAGCGGCTTCTTTGGGCACCATGATGATGTTCGCGTCGGGGGCAGCCCCGGTGTTGACCGATATGTACCCACCGGCCTCAACGATGCGATCGAACGGTGCGCGGTCGACGATCAGATCCTTGACGACGGGGAACGCCGTGGCGCGCCACGGCTCGATGGTGATCGCATCGCCGTCGGAGAACTTGCGCATATGAAGCTGACACGTTGCGGTTCCCGATTGCGGTCCGTGCGGGTTGCCGTTGATCATGAGGCCGCACATGCCACAGATTCCCTCTCGGCAGTCGTGATCGAACGCGATCGGATCTTCACCTGCAGCGTTGAGCTCCTCGTTGACCTGGTCGAGCATCTCGAGGAACGACGACTCCTCACTCACATTCGTGGCTGCGTAGGTCTTGAACTCGCCCTTCGCATCTGCAGTGGCCTGCCTCCAGACTTTCAGTGTGAGATCTATCACTTGTAGCTCCTCTGCGTCAAAGCAACGTACTCGAACTCGAGCGGCTCCTTGGAGAGTTTCCACTCCGAACCCTCTTCGACCCACTCCCAGGCTGCCACGTAGGCGTAGTTCTCGTCATCGCGCTTGGCCTCACCGTCCTCGGTCTGATGCTCGAGGCGGAAGTGGCCGCCACAGCTCTCCTCCCGGTTGAGTGCATCGATACACATCAACTCTGCGAGTTCCAGGAAGTCGGCGACCCTCCCGGCCCGCTCGAGCGACTGGTTGAGTGTGTCGGATGTCCCGATCACTCGCAGGTCGTTCCAGAACTCGGTCTTGATGGACCGGATCTCGACGATGGCCTTCTCGAGGCCCTCCCGGTTCCTCGCGAGGCCACAGTGCTCGATCATGACCTTCCCGAGTTGACGATGGAAGTGATCGACCGATTGTGTCCCGTTGATCGCAAGGAACTTCTCGGTACGGCTGTTGACGTCCTCGATGACCTCAACGAATGCTGGGTCATCGATGGGCACCGGATCCGTGTTCAGGTAGTCCGAGAGGTACTCGCCGATCGTGTAGGGAAGGACGAAGTACCCGTCTGCAAGTCCCTGCATCAGCGCCGAGGCACCGAGTCGGTTGGCCCCATGGTCTGAGAAGTTCGCCTCACCAATGGAGTACAAGCCCGGAACTGTGGTCATGAGGTTGTAGTCGACCCACAACCCGCCCATGGTGTAGTGGGGCGCCGGGTAGATGCGCATGGGCACCTCGTACGGATTCTCGTCTGTGATGCGTTCGTACATCTCGAACAGGTTCCCGTAGCGCTCTTCGATCTTGGCCTTGCCGAGACGCTCGATCGAGCTGGCGAAGTCCAGGTAGACACCGTTCTTGAGCGGTCCGATGCCATGCTTGTCGTCGATCATGCGCATCGCCGCCCTCGACGCAACGTCGCGGGGAACCAGGTTCCCGAACGCCGGGTACTGACGTTCGAGGTAGTAGTCGCGCTCGTTCTCGGGGATGTCGTTGGGAGGTCGTGTGTCGGCAGCATCTTTCGGTACCCAGATACGCCCATCGTTGCGCAGCGACTCGGACATGAGTGTCAGCTTCGATTGATGCTCGTCCGATGCCGGGATGCACGTTGGGTGGATCTGTGTGAACGCCGGGTTGGCGAAGAGCGCTCCCTTGCGGTGAGCCCGCCATATGGCTGTGCCGTTGCACGCCATGGCGTTCGTCGAGAGGAAGAACACGTTCGAGTACCCACCGGTAGCGAGCACGACGGCGTGTGCAGAGTGTGAGGTGATCTCACCGGTGATCAGGTTCCGAACGACGATGCCGACAGCGCGTCCGTCCTTGATGACGATATCGAGCATCTCGGACCGGTTGTAGAACTCGACCGATCCCGCATCGATCTGGCGAGCGAGCGCCTGGTAGGCACCGAGCAACAGTTGCTGGCCTGTCTGGCCTCGTGCGTAGAAGGTACGTGACACCTGAGCTCCACCGAAGGAACGGTTGTCGAGGAGCCCGCCGTACTCACGTGCGTAGGGAACGCCCTGGGCGGTCGTCTGGTCGATGATCGCGTTCGACACCTCGGCAAGGCGGTAGACGTTGGACTCACGCGAGCGGTAGTCGCCGCCCTTGACGGTGTCGTAGAACAGCCGGTAGATCGAGTCTCCATCGTTCGGGTAGTTCTTTGCGGCGTTGATGCCACCCTGAGCTGCGATCGAGTGGGCCCGGCGGGCAGAGTCGTGGTAGGTGAAGGCCTTCACGTTGTAGCCGAGTTCGCCGAACGATGCTGCTGCCGATGCTCCTGCGAGGCCCGTCCCGATGACGATGATCTCGTACTTGCGCTTGTTCGCAGGGTTCACGAGCTTCGTCGCGAACTTGTGGTTGACCCAGCGCTCCTCGATCGGACCGTCGGGGATGCCTGCCTCGAGTGTGATGTTCGATTCTGTAGTCATGGTTCGCCTGTCCGCCTAGGAGATGTAGCCGGTTGCCACAGCGAGCACGATCGCTGTGTTCCCGATGAATACGGTCGCTGCGAATGCCACGGCGAGTGCGCGGCGAAGATCCTTGTACCTTGCGTTGACACTGCCCAGGCTCTGGAACAGGCTCCACGCCCCGTGATAGATGTGGAAGGCGAGAGCGAACTGAGCCACGAGGTACAGGAGAGCAACGGCAGGCCGTGTCAGGCTCGCTACGACGTTGTTGTAGACGTCGCCTCGCACGAACTCCGCGTTTGCTCCGCCGAGGGTGAGGTCGGCGATGTGGAACAGCAGGAAGAGGAGGATGATCACACCGCCCCAGCGCATCGTCCGGTTGGCGTAGTTCACGGCTTCGTAGTCGCGCTTGTGGTCGTACCGGCCCCGACCGCGTGCCTTCAGGTTTCGCGCTGTGAGCTCGGCTGCCGCGTAGATATGTATCCCGAACATGGCGATGAGCCCGATACGGAACAACCACAGGATCGAGGTGCGGGGTACGAGATGGCCTCCAAGATCGCGAAGGGCCTCGCCGTAGAGATCGATCTGGTACTCGCCGGTGGTCGGATCGACACCCAGGAATATCTTCAGGTTCCCAATCATGTGCACAAGCACGTAGAGCAGGAGCCCGATGCCGGTAAGTGCCATGAGCCACTTGAGACCGACGGATGAGGTAAAGAATCCTCCGAGCCAGGAGCGCCATCCCTGACGGGTTTGTACGTCAGCGCGTTTGGTAGTCGTCACTGAACCTTCCTTGGAGTGAATGTAGGTGTGATTATCGTCGTCTTTGTGCACAGTGTCGAAACGAGAGCAGGGGAGGGGTCGGAGGAGTCGCCGACTCCTCCCGCTGTCGGCCGTCGGCTAACGGCCATCGGGCCTCTGTAATCGAGACCTACGTCGTCGGTGATCGCAGTCTCGGTGTGTCACGAGATATTTCTCAACGAGTGTTTCCGGACATGTCATGACCGACGATCCGGCCATTCGAGAGCCTGTGGAGTGGGCCTATAGGGCCGATGGCCGATGGCAGAGAGCCGACAGCCGTCTTAGGTCCTTGACATTTGGGTCGAAATACGCGCGCGCGAACTTGACACGCGCGCGCGGTGTTGGTTGAATCACATGAACGTAATTACATCCTTGTAGGAGACGACGTGTTCAGAGACCTCATCGAAGCTTTGCAGGCCGAAGGCGTCGACATGTCGTGGCAGGACTTCGCGAACTGTCGCGGCGCCGATCCCGACCTGTTCTTCCCGGAGCGGGGCGCGTCGACACGCACGGCGAAGCAGATATGCCGGGAGTGTTCCGTACGGGGGGAGTGCCTGGAGTTCGCCATCGTCTCGAGCGAGAAGTTCGGGATCTGGGGGGCGATGTCTGAGCGTGAGCGTCGCAAGATTCGACGCGAGCGTCAGGTCGCCGTTCGACGCAGGCACGAACGCTCGGCGTAGCTCGCTCGTTCTGCTGACGCCTCACTCACAGTTCACAGTTGACAGCCGACAGTTCACAGTCAGAAACGGTTCGCTGGTTCCTTCTGTGATCTGTGATCTGTGAACTGTCGCATATGAACTGTCCTCTGTAGACAGCTTCTCGTCCCGTCTGGCGTAGACTTGCCGCAGAGAACCTGAAGGAGATCTTCTTGACCGTTGCAGTCATCATCCTGCTCGTTGCGATCGCTATCGCCATTGCCGGATTCACCTTCAACGCCATACGTGTCACCGGCCAGTCGGTCGATCGCGCCGTCGGCACTTCGGGATCCGCACCGAAGCGTCCGATGCCCACTGTCGTGAACTTCCACGTCAAGGGAAACACGGCCCGCGCACAGTTCGATGTTCCTCTTGGTGATGGCCCTCCCGGACAACATCTCGACGACCTGTTGAGCTCAGCTGCGGTCGAGTACGTACGCGAGAAGGTGCACGAAGGGCTACCCCTCGACGGTGTCGAACGCATCGAGGTGTTCGCCATGCGCTCCGGTGAGCCTGAGTTGATCACCACCGTCGACCTTCCCGAGGTCGGCACTCTTCCCGAGCTCGACGTGATGGCCCTGGTCTCACCGACGCACGATCCGATCGCTGCCGTTGCTGAGGTCATCGCCGATACATCGGTGGCGACGTCCACGAGCGGTTCCTCGACACTCGAGCCGGTGAATACGTTCATCGAGCTTCCCGGGGTCGTGGAGGCGCATCTTCGATTGATCGGCGTCGACCCTGCCTCGATGAGTCTCGAAGACCTCGTCGTCGGGCTGATGCGGGTGGGTGGCTACGACCTTCAAGACGACAACGCCGGCTTCACGATGAGCGATGACAGGGCCAGGGTCTACCGCGCAACGCGTGCAGGCAAGACGACCGAGCTCGTGATCCTGCCCCACGAGATCGGGACACACCCCGAGCTCGACGAAAGGGTTCTCGCCAAGTTCGCCGTCGGGGTTGCCCAGGCCAACCCGGATCAGGCTGTCCTTGTCACGGACAAGTACAGCCCGTACTCGATGTACGAGCGCGAGAAACGAGACAAACGCCTCGTCTTCGTCACGAGAGAGCGTCTCCAATCCTTCGTCGACTCCTTCAGCGTCGGATGACATAGCGTTCTTGGGAGTGCCAACTTCCCTCAGCGGGTAGACTGACTTTCGCGAAAGGAGTCCAACATGCTTGGTGGTCTCAGAGGACCTGAGCTTCTCATTATTCTTGCAGTGGTCTTACTTCTGTTCGGTGCTAAGAAACTCCCCGACCTTGCGCGCTCTCTCGGTGCGTCGGCGAAGGAGTTCAAGAAGGGCATCGAAGAAGGCGGAACAGGCGAGGATGAGGTCAGCGGGAGCGACAGCGAAGACGACACGCAGGTCTGACCACCTGATCGTGTGAATCCGATATTGCTCGAAGTGGTTCGCCGCGCCTGTTGCACGACGCCAACTACCGGCTCCTTCCCATAGACTTTCAGAGTGCAGGAACTCGCTGCAGATCTGTGACGTTATATGCCACGAGATGGGGACCATGGCTGAACACACATCCCTGACCTGGGAAGATGTTGCGCAGCGGTACGGTCGAAAGATCTACACCTTCGCATATCGACTTACCGGTAACCCCGACGACGCGGCAGACCTCGTCCAGGAGGTGCTTCTCCGCGTCCGCAAAGGCCTCTCCTCGTATACGCCCGGTTCGTTCGAAGGTTGGTTGTGGCGCATCACCCGCAACGCGTTCCTCGACGGTGTGCGCAAGAAGAATCGTCGGCCAACGACCCCGCTTCCGGAAGGCGACTACTCGGCGCTCGGTGCCAGTCCTTCGCCCGACGAGGTCCTTGCGTCGGTCCGTCTGTCCGATGACGTACAGGCGGCTCTGCTGAAGTTGCCGTACGACTTCCGGGAGGCAGTCGTGTTGTGCGACGTCGTCGGTCTCACCTACGACGAGATCGCCGACGCCATCGACTCACCCGTCGGAACTGTGCGCTCCCGGATCCACAGGGGACGCTCGATGTTGAGAGGTCTGCTGTCATGGCCGGTATGAATCCGCCCGAAACGAAGCTCTCGATCTTGCTGTCCTGCTATCTCGATGGTTCCCTCGAGCCGTCTGAGCTCGCGGAGGTCGTCGTCGCTCTCGAGAACGATCTCGGGGCGGTCGCAGAGTTTCGCAGGCTCAGGGAGGCACGTCGCGCCGTCCGTCTCCTGCCGCTGCTCGATGTGCCGTTACACCTGCTTCCCGGTGAGCACATGAGTGTGGAGCTCTCTGCGTTCCTCGATGGGGAGCTCACGACGACTGAGCTCCCTGCCGTTACTGCCCATATCGACACCTGCATCGATTGCAGACACGAGCTCGCCGATCTCGATCGATCCCGTACTGCGGTGCGGGCCCTGCCCGGTCTCGAGCCCCCCGCGTTCCTGAGCGTCCAGCGTGAGGTCGCTTCGGCCCCGCGGAGAGGTGTTCGTACGACCGCAGCCGTGCTCGTGGGTGCTGCTGCCGTTGCGATAGCGTTCTCCTTTGGGCCGTTCGCCTCGTCGAGTGAGCCGTCCTCGGTGACGATCAGCGACCTGGACGCACGCCACGCTGCTGTTGCGTCCGTGCCGATCGGGATCCAGACCAGTTTGTTGGAGACATCACCATGATCACGGCGCGACGCTCCGCGGTGATCGGCACATCGGTGCTGCTCACGCTTGCGGTGTTCGCTCCATCGGCGTGGGCCGGTGACGTCGACCACTTACTCGAAGCCGCCAAGGACGCCACCTACAGCGCTAACCGCGTCACGGTGTCGGTGTGGGGCGACCAGGCCCAGGTCACAGAGCAGTGGGTGGAGCACTGGAGTGAGGGAGAGATCGTCAAGACGAAGTCGGTGTGGTCTGCCTACGGAGGGGGCCGTGCGGTAACGATGGGCGCGTCCACAGGAGGGATCGCGTTCGTCGTCACACAAGAGTCGATGCCCGCTTCCAAGCGCTACAGCATCGGCAACGTGACCGACGTGAAGCATCTCCACCGCGAGTGCAAGCGGGTTGAGATCATGGAAGGTGAGACGCTTCGCGCGGTCCTGCTCGTCGACAAGCGTTCGGGAGCCGTGCTCCATACCGAGATCTACAACGATCGGGGGAGGATATTCCGCACCATCGCCCTCGATGACTTCAGGCCGTACCGCATGTACTCGATGCCGGACGACCCTTCCTCGGTACCCGTTGAGATCGTGATGCACAGCGAGACCGAGGGGCTTCCGTCTGTGATTGCAGGCTACGAACTGGTCGACGTGTTCCCGGGCCCGAGCGGCTCCCAGCAGGGCTTCTACTCCGATGGCCTCTTTTCGTTCTCGTTGTTCTCGATGTCGAGGCGCACGGTTGTGAGCGGGTTCGACGAGTCGATGGCGCTCGTGACGAACACGGGTATCTACGACATGGTGCCGACTGCACAGGATGTGCGGATTCGCTGGACGGACGATTCCAACAACTTCGTGTTGGTGGGCGACCTGCCCCCGGATCACGCTCGCGATGTCCTCGCCGAACTCCCTCCACCAGACACCGGCAACATGCTTGCCCGCTGGTGGCGACGACTCTTCGGGTAAGGCAGTTCACAGTCTGATCTTCTGACTGAAAGCTGTGAACTGTGAGCTGTGAACTTCTTTCAGTCTCTTCCGATTTCGCGGCGGGCTACCACCATGGTGTGGACCTCGTCGGGACCATCGGCGAGACGCAGGGTTCGCATGTTCGCCCACATCGACGCAAGCGGGGTGTCGTCGCAGACTCCCATCCCTCCGTGAATCTGGATCGCCTTGTCGATCACCCACAGAGCCGTGTTCGGTGCAACGACCTTGATGGCAGAGATGTCGCGTCGGGCCGCCCGGTTGCCCTCGGTGTCGATGAGCCATGCGGTGTGGAGCACGAGCAGACGTGCCTGGTCGATACGCCATCGTGACTGTGCAATCCAATCCTGGATGACTCCCTGGTCGGCGATTCGCTTCCCGAATGCAGTTCTGGTCTTGGCCCGATCGATCATCATGGCGAGGGCCCGTTCGGCCTGGCCGATGGCACGCATGCAGTGGTGAATTCGTCCCGGGCCGAGACGGGCCTGGGCGATCATGTAACCGTCACCTGCGTTGGCGATCATGTTGGAGGCGGGGACGCGCACGTCGTTGTAGCGGACCTGTGCATGGCCACCGCGGTGGATGTACCCGAAGACGGGGACACCGCGCACGACCTCGACACCCTCTGCATCCATCGGAACGAGGATCATCGAGTACCGGGCCTTTGGCGGGGCGTCGGGTTCGCTCACCCCCATCACGATCGCGATCTTGGAGTCCTTGGTCATCGCCCCGGTCGACCACCACTTCATGCCCGAGACGATGTAGTCGTCCCCATCGCGTGTGATGGAACACTGGAGGTTCCTCGGATCCGACGATGCAACACCCGGTTCGGTCATACCGAAGTTGGATCGAATCTCACCTTCGAGAAGGGGGACCAGCCAACGTTCCTTCTGCTCCGGTGTTCCGAAGTCGTGGAGGACTTCCATGTTGCCGGTATCGGGAGCGGAACAGTTGGTCGCTTCCGGGGCCAACTCGATGACACGCCCCATGATCTCAGCGAGGGGTGCGTACTCGACGTTGGTGAGGCCTGCCCCGTACTCGTCGTCGGGGAGGAACAGGTTCCAGAGACCCTGGCTACGTGCGATCCCCTTGAGCTCGACCAGCTCCGGGGAGGCCTCGATGGGTTCGCCGGGCAGAGGGTCCCTCGACTTGATGGCCCGTTCTGCGGGATAGACGTGCTCCGTCATGAACGCGTCGAGCTGTTCCTGATACTTACGTGAGCGAGCAGAGTGCGTGAAGTCCATGAGGGTGACAGTAGTCAGTCGCGCGAAGTCAGTCGTCTGGTCGTGGGAAGTTCACAGTTCACAGATGACAGTTCACAGTCGGAACGGATCCGGCAAACGGTGAGCGGAGCTCGGCAGACGGCATATCCCCAGGTCTCCCAGCACCCGTCAACTGTGGACTGTCAGACCCTACCTGTCTTCCTTCGCCTCGTCGTAGTAGTCGAGGCGGTCGAGGGGTTGGACGAGGGAGGTGAGCACGTTCATGACGTGGGCCGTGGTGCGCTTCAAGAAGCGGTAGTACAGCGCACGAGCCACAGCATCCTGGGACGACAGATCCGTCGTGAACATCGCCTTGACATGGGCGTCGTACTGGTCGAGGAAGTCGTCAGCCTTGTTGATGAGCGCCTGGGCCCGCTCGGTGTTCGTCGCCTCGAAGATCGCAGCAGCTTCGAGGATCAGGTTGCCGACGGCGTCACGGTACCTGACGAGCTCATCACGATCGGCTGCCGTATCGAAGTCGGCGCCGTAGCGGACGAGGTCGTAGAGGTTCTTCGCATAGTCCCCGACACGCTCGGCGTCCTTGACGATCGATGCGTACTGGAGCACGAGCGGGAGGTCGCTGCTGTTGACGGCGGCGTGGACCATGAGCGCCCGACGTACAGCGGCTTGCGCTTCGTTGATCTCTCTGTCGGTTGAGCGGACCTCGCGTTTGGTCTCTTTCGACTTCCCGCCTCCGAAGAGGGCGTCGGACGCGGTCATGAAGATGTCATGGCCGTTCTCGAGCATGGTGACGAGCGTTGCCTGAGCCTCATCGACGGCGGACTGTGATCCGCTTCTGAAGAATTCGAATACCACGAGCTTCCCTCCGTTAGTTGAGTACGAGGATGCCGACGACCGGGATCGCGATGAACACGATGCCAACGTACGCAACGGCTATCCATTTCTTGCGTACTGCGATGTCGGCCAGTCTCTCCGCAAGTATGACAGGCACGTACCTGATCTTCGGGATCGGGTAGAGGATGAGGATGCCGACGACGTTGAACAGAAGGTGCACGAGGGCGATGATCATGCCGTTGACGGCACCCGATGCGAGCGCGGCAAGGAGTGCCGTCACGGTCGTGCCGATGTTGGCGCCGAGGGTGATCGGGTAGGCGTTGCGAACCACGATGAGGCCGGCAGCGACGAGCGGCACCAGGATCGAGGTCGTGATCGACGACGACTGCACAGCGACCGTGACGATGATCCCAACCATCATGCCGACGAGGCCACTCTTGGCAAGTGCAGCGTTGATCGACGACTCGATACGAGAAGCGATGAGGACCTTCATGTTCTTCGTGATGAACATCAGCGCAGCGAAGATGATCGCGATCCCAAAGACGATGAACGCGACGGCCACCGCCTTGTCACTCGAGATGAACAGTTCGAGGAGGCCTTCGACCTTCACCGCACCCCACTTCACCGCACCTTTGATCGGCGAGTTGAACGTCGCGTCGGCGCCCGACGGCAGCAGGTTGGCGAGCCATGTCGCCGTGCTCTGGAGGAACCTGGTCTTGATCTCGAGCGGAAGCAGAATCGCGACTGCGATGACGTTGAAGAAGTCGTGCATCGTCGCAGCGGCGAACGCCAGACGGAACTCATCCGACTTGCGGGCATGGGCGAGGGACACGATCGTGTTGGTGATCGTGGTCCCGATGTTGGCCCCCATGATCATCGGCACGGCGGTCTCGATGGGGAGCACACCTGTTGCGACAAGTCCAACGATCGTCGACGTCGTCACGGATGACGATTGCACGAGCACGGTGGCGAGGATCCCGACGAAGAGGGCTGCGAGCGGGCTCGTGATGCCGTCGAAGAGCCCACCTGCCGTGTCCGAGCCGAGTCCTTTGATGCCTCCCTCGAGCATCTTGACGCCGACGAGGAAGAGGTAGAGGAGAGCGAACACGAAAACAGCGCGTATGGCCGGGGGGATGGTTCGTCTCGGCCCTTGCGCGATCGGTGAGGACGTTGGACGTTCGGGGGATCCCATACGCTGTTGGCCTGCTGTCTGCGGTGTGCTGTCGGCGGCATGATAGGGATAGCCGGCGCGGCACGTATCTCCCGGCGACGCGTCCCGATACTGCTCGCAGGGTTTCGCTCCCGAGTGGGAGAGGAGGCTCAGTCGTCTTCGGGGAAACGGGCGGTGACCACAAACGTGATGTTCTGGGCGATATTGACGCCGTGGTCTGCAATGCGTTCGAAGAACCGACCGATGTAGAACAGTCCAACGGCGGGTTCGAGACCGATGGCGTCCTGACGGGCAGTCACCGCGGAGAACAGTTCCGATGTCAAGCGATCCGTGGTTTCGTCCTCACTCTCGGCCCCGGTCCCGATGGTGTCGTCGAGCGTCGCAACGGCTTCAACACCTCGCCCGAACATCGATGCAGAGGCATGTGCGAGCCGGCCAACGATCGACGTCAGTGTGTTGTCGGCGGGGATCCCGTCGAGGCGGCCAACCTGCTTGACGACGTTTACCGCGAGGTCGCCGGATCGCTCCATCTCATAGAGGATGCGTGTCGCTGCGACCAGAAAGCGCAGGTCGCTTGCGACGGGTTGCTGGAGGGCGAGGATCTGGAAGACTCTCTCCTCGAGCTTGTGGTACCGGTCGTTGATCGGTCCGTCTGCTGCGCGCACGGCACCGATCTCGTCGAGCCTGTTCTCGATGACGACCACACCGGCGTGGCGCACGTTCTCGAGCACCATCGTTCCCAACTCGACGAGGTCCGTACGGATCTCGTCGAGTTCGTCGTCGAAGTGGTGCCTCAGTTCGATCTCGTGGTGTTCAGCCATCACACGCCCCTCATCCGAATCGCCCGGTGATGTAGTCCTCGGTCGTCTTCTCCGAGGGTGTCGTGAACAGTGTCGCGGTTTCGTTGAACTCGACCAAGCGGCCTGCTCTCTGGCCGTTGTGGATGTCGATGTTGAAGAACGCCGTCCGATCCGAAACCCGAGCAGCCTGCTGCATGTTGTGGGTCACGATGATGATCGTGTAGTCCTGTTTCAGCTCGTACATCAGCTCCTCGATCCGAAGTGTTGCGATCGGGTCGAGGGCCGATGCGGGTTCGTCCATCAGGAGCACGTCGGGGGATGTTGCGATCGCGCGAGCGATGCACAAGCGCTGCTGTTGACCACCCGACAGGGCGTAGGCGCTCTCGTCGAGCTTGTCCTTGACCTCGTCCCACAGTGCAGCACGGTTGAGTGACTCCTCGACGAGGTCGTCCATGTCCCCGTCGTAGCCCGCGATCTTGGGTCCGAACGAGATGTTGTCGTAGATGGACTTCGGAAACGGATTCGGCTTCTGGAACACCATGCCGATGTGCCGCCTCACCTGGACGGGATCGACGCTGTGCCCATACAGATCCACGCCGTGGTAGGTCACGGACCCCTCGACGCGTGCCGTGGGGATGAGGTCGTTCATGCGGTTGATCGTGCGAAGAACCGTCGATTTTCCGCATCCGGACGGCCCGATGAACGCGGTGATCTCCTTCTCGCGAATCGGTACGCTCACGCTGTCGACTGCGTGGAAGTCGCCGTAGTACACGTCGACGTCCTCGAGGGCGATGATCACGTCGTGTGTGTTGTCCGGAGATCCGCCGGTGACGCGAGTGGTGTCGACTTCGGGTGCTCGGGCAGTCCCTCGAAAGGTGGCGCTCTGGCTGGTTGGTGCGTCGTTGAAGGATCGGTCGCTCATTGCGTGACTCTCCGTTTGGACGGGGGGATGGATATCGATGGTATCGCTCACTACCTACCACCTTTTCTCTGCTCGGTTGCGCAGCCAGATGGCCGCGCCGTTCAAGATGAACAACACGATGAGGAGGACGACGATCGCAGCCGGTGCGAGCGTGTCGGCGAATGCCGCCTGGGTCTGGCGTGACCATGAGAAGACGATCACGGGCAGGGCTGTGTAGGGGCCGGTCAACTTGTCGATGAGGGAGGCATCGCCCGCGGGTGCGAAGTACCCGGTTGCAACGCCGATGACGAGCAGCGGTGCGGTCTCCCCGAATGCTCTTGCGAGCGTCAGGACCGTGCCGGTGAGTATGCCGGGCAGTGCCGACGGCATCACGTGGCTGCGGATCACCTCCCACTGTGTCGCCCCGACACCGAATCCTGCCTCGCGGATCGTTGCCGGCACGGACCTGATCGCCTCGATCGATGTGATGATGACGATCGGCAACACCAGGGCAGCCATGGTGATCCCTGCAGCGATGATGTTCTTTCCCCCGCTCGAGCCGCCGAGGCCGATGATGCGCACCAGCGGGACGAACATGGCAAGACCGAGGAGGCCGTAGACGATCGACGGGACACCTGCGAGGTTCCGGACCGTTGTGTCGACGAAACGTGTCCGCCGGTTGTCCGGTGCGTACTCCTCGAGGTACACCGCGGCGGAGATCCCGATGGGGAACGCGAGGAGAGCCACGATGGAGGCGATGATGACCGATCCGATGATGCCGGTGAACACGCCTGCCGTCTCCGGGTTGAGCGAGAGGCCGTCGGTGACGAAGCTGAGGCCACGGGTCTGGAGTGTCGGCCATGCGTTCGTGACGATGTCGGTGAGGAGTACGACGAGGATCCCGAAGGAGGCGATCAGAGCGAACAGGAGGAGTCCCTGAAACGCGAGCGGCTTCCAGTCTCCTCCTCCTCTGCGGATGGCACGTTCCACTTCTCTCGTGGTCGCTTCCTTGCTGGCCTGGGCGACAATGGGCATCAGTACCGGTTCCTGTACTTGCGGACGATGCGGTTGCTGATCGAGTTGAGGCTGAGCGTGATGAGGAAGAGGAGGAGGCCGACGAAGAAGAGGCTCTGGAACGCAAGGCCTTCACCTGCCACCTGGTCCGAGCCGGTGGCGAGGGATGCGACCGCCGCGGTCATCGTCTGGCCGGGTTCGAGTGGGTTGAAGGTGCGCAGCGCCCCGCCGACCGCGCCTGCTGCCATGAAGACGATCATCGTCTCTCCCATGGCTCTTGACAGCGCAAGGATCAGTGAAGCGACGATCCCGGACAGCGATGCGGGAAATACGACGGATCGCACGGTCGTGGCTCGCGACGCTCCCAGTCCGTAGGACGCTTCGCGTAGCGACATCGGAACGGCCCGCATAGCGTCCTCCGATACCGTGGCGATCAAGGGTGTGATCAGAACGCCGACGCCGAGACCGGCAGCCATCATCGTGAACGGCTTCGCCGACGTGAAGATCCGCTGAACGATCTCGGGGCTGATGAAGGTCAACGCCCAGAAACCGAGAACGACCGACGGGATCCCGGCAAGGATCTCGAGGGTTGGCTTGAGTCGCCGACGTGCACCCGGTGAGGCGTACTCGGAGAGGTACGCTGCGGCGCCGAGCCCGAGCGGTACAGCGAGGAGCATTCCGATCCCTGCGATGAGCAGCGTGGCGATGATCAGCGTCGGGATGTCGTAGAGCCCCCGGCGCGGGAACCATCCCACAGTGAACAGGGAGGCCGGATCGACCTGTGAGATGAACCGCCATGCCTCACCCGAGAGTGCCACGATGATCAGGGCGCTGATGGCGATCGACGCGAGGCCGGCAGCGAGAAAGATCGCCCTGACGCAGCGCTCCTTGCGCCTGCGTTTCGGGTCGCCTGTTAGGTCGATTGTGGTGACGGTCTGTGTCATGGCGTGTACCGGCTCAGATCAGAGGGAGAGGGTGGGTCATCGCTGCCCGCCCTCTCCCTGTTGGATGCTCTAGTACTCGTTCTTGCCTGTCGTGCGACTCTCCCAGATGTCGCGTACCGGTGCATACTCGGCGAGGCGCACGTACCCGGCCTTGTCGATGTTCGCGAGTCCTGTGTCGGACAGATAGAAGTTGACGTACTCGACAAGGGCAGGGTTCGTCTCTGCCTTTGCTGCGTTGACGTAGACGAAGAGCGGCCGCGAGATGGGGTAGTCGCCGCTTGCGATCGTTTCGGGTGTTGGGGAAACGCATCCGTCCCCACCGTCGACCCCGAGGGCCTTGACACGGTCCTGGTTTGCGAGGTAGAACGCGTAGCCGACCCACCCGAGGGACGTGTCGCTGCCGGCGATCCCTTCGATGATCACGTTGTCGTTGGCCGACGCCGTGTAGTCGGGTCGGGTCACGGCATCCTCGCCACGCTCGTCTGCAATGTCCTCGAGGACCAGCTCGACGAACGAGTCATAGGTTCCGGATTCCTCACCAGGCGCCGTGACGACGAGGTCTGCGTCGGGGTACGGTGCGTTCGCGGCACCGATCTCGGCGGCCAGGGCATCGGCATCGCTCCAGTTGCGGAAGCCGATCGACTCGGGACCGAGAAGGGCGTAGAGGTCGGGGAAGCTGAGACACGAGATCTGGTCGTTTTTCGTCGAGGTGAGGACCGAAAGGCCATCGATCGCGAAACGCAGTTCGATGAACTCGATGCCGGAGGCGGCACACGCCTCGACCTCCTTGTCCTTGATCTGGCGGGACGCATCGGAGACGTCGGTTTCGCCGGCGCAGAACTTCTTGAATCCGTCGCCGGTACCTGGTCCTTCGACCGAGATGCCGACCTCAGAGTTGATGTTTCGGAAAGCTTCAGCGTTGAGTGCAGAGACGGGTTCGACGGTCGACGATCCGGAGATCGCGACGGTCCCGACCAGGGCACCCTGAGACGCACCACCGGCAGCGGCGGTGGTCGTGGTTGTCTCGCCGGAAGCCGAGGCGCAGGCTGCGGCTACCAGAGCGATCGCAGCGCCCATCGCTGCGATCTTGAGTTGCGTACTCATTCAGTGTTCTCCTTGATGAACGTGTCGTGTGTGTTCGGGGCATCCCCGACTTCGCACGGCGTGATACCGGCAAGTTACGAACCGGAGTTGACCGGTAGGCCATGGCAAGGTGAACGGAAGGTGAACACTTGGGGATGTCGCTGTTTCGGCTGTGGCGACGGCCTCTGCTCTTCCTATAGTCGCCGTGATGCCCGCTCTGATAGCTGCCCTCATCGTCGTGCTCATCGCCGTGTTGATCGTCCTCGCCGTTCAATGGCGCAGGACACAAGCTGCTGAACGCACGGTGCAGTCTGTAGCGGCTGCTCTCGGGGTCCAAGATGCCGGTCCAGCGATCACGGACAGGGTCGTGCAACTCAGCAACGAGCTCAGCGAGGCCCACGCTGAGGCAGCGGTCTGGAGTGCCGCGTTGGAGCGATCGACCGCGGGTGTGGTGCTCACCGATTCGGCCGGGACGGTCACGTTCGTCAACGCGCGCGCCGAGCAGCTCTTCGACGGGCCGGGGGACGGTGCGGCGTTGCAGACCCGGCTCAGTGCAGCGGCATCCCGGGTTGTCGTGACGGGTGAGGATGAGACGTTCGAGGTCGAGGTCCACGTGCCCGATCTGTGCGTCCTCGAGGTCACCGTCGTCGGGTTGGACGGGGACGTCACCGATGCCGTCGTGATCTACATCGATGATGTCACGATGGAGAGACGAATCGCGACGATGCGCACGGATTTCGTTGCGAACGCCAGCCATGAGTTGAAGACACCACTCGGAGCAATCGCGATTCTTGCAGAGACCATCGGTGAGGTGCGTGACGAGGGGCAACGTTCGGCGTTGACACGGCGGCTGCAGTCTGAGGCCCTTCGGATGGGTCGGCTGGTTGGAGATGTCTTGCAGCTTGCTGAGACCGAGTCCTTCGATGGGGAGTTCACATCGCAGTCGGTTGCAAGCGTCCTCGACGAGGCCACAGAGTTCGTTCGTGCACGTGCCAAGGACAAGGCCATCGAGATCAGAGTCGGGAGGATCGACGATGCCTCGATCCTCGCCGATCGCGGCCAGGTCGTGTCGGCCGTACGGAACCTCCTCGACAACGCGATCACCTACACCGCAGCCAAGGAAGATGGCAGGGGAGTCGTGTGGATCCGGGCACAGGTCGAAGGAGATACCGTGACCATCGAGGTGCAGGACACAGGTATCGGTATCCCCGAGCGGTACACCGATCGTGTCTTCGAGCGTTTCTTCCGTGTCGATCGGGCGAGGAGCCGGCAGTCCGGTGGTACGGGGCTTGGCCTGTCGATCGTGCGCAACGTCGTCGTCGCCCATGGCGGCTCTGTGCAGGTTGACTCGACCGTCGGTGTCGGCTCCACGTTCACGATCTGTCTGCCCGTGATACTCGAGGAGCAGCGATGAGGGTGCTGATCGTCGAGGACGAACCGGCGTACGTGGATGCGCTCACGGTGGCGCTCGAGGTCGAGGGGATCGAGACGGACGCTGTTGGAGATGGGCGCGAAGCCATCCGGGTGTTCCGGGACGGAGAGTACGACGTTGTGCTGCTCGATCTCATGTTGCCGTCGGTCTCTGGACTCGATGTGCTCGGGGCCATCCGACGCGACTCGGGTATCCCCGTCATCGTCGTGTCGGCCAAAGACGGCGAGTCGGACGTCGTCGCCGCCCTTGAACTCGGTGCCGACGACTACCTGACAAAGCCGTACTCGGTGCGCGAGTTGATCGCAAGGATCCGTGCCGTTGGACGTCGTTCCGGTGGCACGAAGACCGAGGAGGGCTCCGAGATCGTGACGCTCGGGAACGTGTCGCTCGACGTCGGACGCTATCAGCTCATCGTGTCGGGGACGACCTTCGATCTGCCACGCAAGGAGTTCGAGGTCATGTCGATGCTCATGGAACGGGCGGGACGGGTCGTGACTCGCGATTGGTTGCTCGAAGAGGTCTGGGGCATGGACTGGGGGGACACGAAGAGCCTCGACCAGCACATCCGTCGCCTGCGCCGGAAACTCGAAACACATGAAGCAACCCCCCGCATCCTGACGATACGGGGGGTTGGATATCGGCTCGAGGGGTGACCCCGGCCGATCGTCGTTCTCGTCGCTTCAGCCGATGGCAGCAAGTGCCTCGTTGTAGAGCTCGTACTCGCGGGGTGTGCCGAGCGAATCCGTCGCGATCACGTTGCGGATGACCCCGTCGGCGTCGAGCACGTAGCTGACGCGGTTCGCACTTCCGGTCACGTCGTTGAACGCTCCGTAGGCCTGGGTTGTCTCGCCGTGTGGCCAGTAGTCGGCGAGGACCGGGAACGTGAACGCGTTCTCGGCAGCCCACTTGGCGTTCGTGGGAACGGCGTGCGTCGTGATGACGACGACCTTGGCGTCCATCGAGCTGAGCTCTCCCAATCCGTCACGGATCGCGCACGCTTCGTTGTCGCAGTGTCCAGTGAACGGGAACGGGATGAACACGATCAGGGCCTTGCTGCCCTTGAGCGCATCGAGGGATACTTCTTCCTTGTTCTGGTCGATGAGCGTGAAGTCGGGTGCTGGGGTGCCTGTGGCGAGGGTCATGGGTCTCTCCTGATCGGTGGGGTTACCAAAAGTGTATACGAGACGGGTATGGCGGAGTACGAGAATCAGCGGAGGGGGGAAGTTCTCCGTTTACCATTTACCGTCCACCGGAAAAACCCGAGCGTTCGAGAGTGCTCCGAGTTTCTGACTGTGAACTGTGATCTGTGAACTGTCAATCGGGCAACTGAACCCACCTTCTCGCGCGTTCCCGGCACTTGGAAAGGCAGTGGAATGCAGTGCTCGGGCCGTTCGGGTCAGGTGTCGAATAGCAGCGAGTTGAGGAGGAACATGACCGCGTCGATGTTCTCTTCGACGGCATCCGCCGGGCCGACGATCGTGATGTTCGTGGCGATGATGTCGTCCTGAACCGACAGCAGACGTACATAGCGGCGTTCGCCGGAGTCCCCGATCGTGCCGAGCACCATGGCGATTGGCACACCTTGCAGGTTGTTGGTCAAGACCGTGTCTTGGATGTCGGTGTCTGCGAGAGCCTCGTTCGAGATGAGTGCGACGTACTCCTCGAGGCTGGTTGCCCCGATGTTGAGCTCGACGAGGTCGTCGGTGACGACCATCACGATGATGCCGTCCTCGCTTCCCCAGGCGCGGTCCACCTCGAGCCCCGCGTTGGCGATCTCTTCGGCCGTCGCCTCGTTCCACGAAGTTGGGATCTGAATGGTGAAAGCACCGTCATTGAATCGGGTCACAGCCGTTGCCATGTCCTGGGGCGGTGTCAGTGGGGGCGCCAGGTCGATGCCATAGTCACCGAAGTCCCACGTGGTGATCGTGGTGATGTCCCCGTCGCCGGGAGGCACGAGTCCGGTCAGGTCACCACGGGGATCGGTCTGATAGGTGGTGAGTGTCGAAACGGTCAGGGTTCGAGAATTGACGGTGATCTCGATGAGGTCGTTGGAAGGGTCCGGAGGGAAGGACCCCGAGATCGTGTAGCCACCGGGAGTCTCGACGGCGGTCGGGTCGGCCAGCACGAGTTCCCCGTTGAGAATGTCGGTGATGGGGTTCGGATCGGACTCGGCTTTGGCTTTCCAGTCACCGGTGAACGGGTTCTGGGTGTACTTCGTGCCGTCGATCCTGCGCACCTCGAACTGGACGGTGCCTGCGAGATCACCCGTCTCGATGGTGAGGGTCGTCATGATCCAGCTATTGCTCTGGGAGGATTGGCCCCCTGTCATCACCGCAGAGACGTACTCGGTATCGGTGTCGGCAGCATCGAGGAACGACGCGGTACCGGTGCTCAGGAACGAGGTCTCGTCGCCCATGGCGGCGTTCACCATGTCGAGAAGTGCCTGGGCGTCGTCGGTGATGGGTGGCTCCGTCGTCGTTGTCGTTTCCGGTGGCGCGGTGGTCGTCGTGCTGGGCACCTCGGTGGTGGTGGTCGTCACGGTGGTGACCGTTGTGTTAGGTGTGCCGGAGTCGGAACTACTCGAGCACGCAGCGGCGATAAGCGTGACTGCCACTCCAATACCGATGCGTTGGATCATCTTCATGTTTCCCCGTCCTCGTGTTGGTCAGCGCCACACGCCGATGGGCAGGTGCCGTGGGCGCATGGGTTTCGCAGCGTTGGGAGCTGCTCGTTTTCGATGTGAGGCTGCACCGTAGCACCGCCATCCACCTTTCAACCTTGATCCGCGACCTGAGCCGGGTTGATTGCCCGTTAGGCCAGGAACCCCAACGGTTTCGCGGTGTGGGGACCTGCATGTTTTCGATACAGAATGTGACGGTCTTGTGTCCAGGGATAATGGGTGGGCAGAAGTCCCCGTGGCCGGTGTGACCCGTTTATGTCCTGGGCTGTGTTGCCTTTAAGGAGATCTGTCCACCGGCCCGGGGCTCCTGTTGTTGCACTTGCTAGTGAGTGGATGTGACCTGATAGGAGCCGGGTAGAAAGGCCCCGTCCCTGGACTGTCCATTGCTCCAACGGTGCGTCTGGTGCGTCAACTCCGTAAGGAGTTGGGGACGTCTCAAGGGACGGTGGGGCGGGTTGCCGGCCAGTTGGGGTACGGCGTCGAGTCGGTGCGCATGTGGGTCAAGCAAGCAGACATCGACTCTGGTCAGGCGGCGGGGACAACGAGTGAGGACAAGGTTCGGATCAAGACGTTGGAGCAGGAGAACAAGGAGCTGCGCAGAGCCAACGAGATCCTGAAGCGGGCTTCGGCTTTCTTTGCGGCGGAGCTCGACCGCCCACACAGATGACCGTGAAGTTCATCGACGACAACAAGGAAGAGTTCGGGGTCGAGCCCATTTGCACCACGTTGCAGGTGGCCACCTCCACCTACTACGCAGCCAAGAACCGGCCACTATCGGCGAGGGCGACCAGGGATGCTGTGATGATGCCGATCCTGTTGGCTCTGTTTCAGGCCAACTATTCGGTGTATGGGGCCCGGAAACTGTGGATCGCAGCCCGCCGTGCCGGTCACACGATTGGCCGTGACCAAGTCGCTCGCCTCATGGGTGAGCTGGGAATCGAGGGTGTGAAGCGCTCCCGGCGGGTCCGCACCACCATCCCGGGCGACAAGGCCGACAGGCCTCCGGATCTTGTGGACCGGGACTTCACAGCCGATGCACCGAACCGCCTCTGGGTGACGGACCTGACCTATGTGGCGACGTGGCAGGGGGTCGCGTATGTGTGTTTCATCATCGACGCATTCAGTCGCCGTGTCGTTGGATGGCGGGTCGCTGGCCATATGCGGACTGCAATGGTCCTCGACTCGCTTGAGATGGCACGCTCATCCCGAGGCACCCGCCTCGAGGGCCTCATCGCGCATTCAGACGCAGGATCCCAATACACCAGTGTCCGTTACACGGAACGACTTGAAGAGTTCGGCGCCGTGCCTTCGATCGGATCGGTCGGAGACGCCCTCGATAACGCACTCGCTGAAAGCATGAACAGCCTGTACAAGGCGGAGCTGATCTACGGACCCGACCAGGGACCGTGGCACACCATCGAGGACGTCGAACTCGCCACCCTGGGATGGGTCCACTGGTACAACACACAACGGATACACGGGTACACCCGGGACATCCAGCCCGCCGAATACGAAGACGCGTATCATGCCGAAAGGAGAGCCGAACAGCCGATTGGAAACCAATAGAAACAGTCTCCATCAAACCCAGGGCGAACCAGCCAGTAAAGCGTCCCCCCTTCAGGGGGGACACGCGAGACCTTGAGCGAGGGGGGACCGTGAGCCTGCGAGCCCGGTACGGCACGATCCCACGCACAG
>CAYLVM010000032.1:0-22003 GCA_964387145.1 uncultured Acidimicrobiaceae bacterium | reverse complement strand
GGGATGTTCTGGAGGTTCGGTTGTTCCATCGAGAGGCGGCCCGTCGCGGCCCCCGTCTGGATGATACGACCCCTGATCCTCCCGTCCTCGTCCACGAGCTTGAGAAGCGCCTCCACGTACGTAGAACGCAGCTTGTCCAGTTCCCTGAACGTGAGCAGGTCCGCAACGATGGCGTGCTGGTCGGCGAGCTTCTCGAGAACCGACGCGTTGGTCGATGGCACACCCTTGGGCGTCTTCTTGATGATGGGAAGGCCGAGCTCATCGAACAGCACGACACGCAGCTGCTGTGTGGAGTTGACGTTGAAGTCGTGTCCAGCGTGTGCACAGATCGCAATGCGCAATGCGTCGATACGCAGGGCGAGACGGGCGCCGAACTCCTCGAGGAAGTCGCTGTCGAGTCCGATGCCGGTGTGCTCCATCTCTGCGAGGATCGCGATCAGCGGCACCTCGACCTCGTTGAAGAGATCGGCTCCCCCTCGCACTTCGAGTTGTTCCGACAGCGGCACGACGAGTCGCTCGACCGCAATCGCACGTCTCGCAGGCCCCTCGAGGTCAACGGACGGTTCTTCGAACGAGAACGACGGCTGCTCCCCCACTTCCTCATCGTCCGGTGACTCTTGGACATCGACCCCGATCTCGCGGTAGGCCAGATCCTCGAGCGACGGGGCGCGCTGAGCCGGGTTGATCACATACGCCGCGATCATCGTGTCGAACGAAACCCGCGGTGGCTCCATGCCAGCGTCGAGAAGAGCCCTCAGCACAGGCTTGACGTCATGGCCCGCGATCGAACCATCGTCACCGAGGGCATCGAGCCAGGAAGGAAGCAGATCGAGGGGGATGAACCTCGCCGGCGTGCCCGAAACGACGACACCGATGAGGTCGTCGCCCTGCCACACTCCCTCGAGGGCCACAGGCCCACTCGATGCCAGGGCGGCTGCCTGGTCGCTCGTGGTGAGTGTCACGACATCAACGTCGAGTTGATCGGCCGTCGCTTGTGCAACGCCACCGAGACCTTCGAGTCTGTGCCACAAGGTTGCGAATGCAAGCTCATCGAACAGGTTCCGAACCGTATCCCTATCGAACGGCCTGATGACGAGGGAGTCTGGATCGATGTCACCGGTTGGCACATCGTCGATCATCGTCATCAGGTCGCGGTTGAGGAATACCTGCTCGCGGGCGGTAGCCAGGTTCTCCTTGAGTTTCGGAGTCTGTGACTCGAGGTCGTCGTAAAGCGCCTCGAGACTTTCGTACTTGGCGATCAACCGTGCCGCCGTCTTCTCGCCGACGCCGGGAACACCGGGAAGATTGTCCGAGGTGTCGCCTCGAAGCGCTGCGAACTCCACATACCGATCCGGAGTGATCCCGTACCGCTCCAGGATCCAACCGGGAGTCGCGTGGACCGTGTCCGTGATGCCCCGACGGGTGTAGAGGATCGTCAGGTCGTCCGAAGACAGCTGGAACGCATCCCGATCCCCGGTGACGACGACGACGTCGTACCCGAGCCGTCTCCCCTCCTTGGACAGCGTGGCGATGACATCATCAGCTTCGAACCCCGCAACAGAGACCTGGGGGATCTCGAGTGCATCGAGGACCTCCTCGATGACGGGGATCTGACTTCGGAAGATATCTGGAGCTGCCGTCCTGGTCGCCTTGTAGAGCGGGTAGCGCTCGGTCCGGAAGGTCGGCTCCTTCCGATCCCATGCCACAGCCATGGCGTCGGGATGCTCCTCGTCGAGCAGCTTGATCAGCATCGACGTGAAGCCGAACACGGCGTTGGTTATCTGGCCAGACGGTGTCGCAAGGTCGGGCGGGAGCGCATAGAAGGCTCGATAGGCCAGCGAGTGACCGTCGAGGAGTGCGAGCTTCGTCATCGACGGAACAGTACCCGCTATCCGTCCTGCAATCTCGTAACCATGCGGTCCCGCTTCCGGACGAGTTTCGATCGCTCCCGCTGAAGGGCAGTGATCCGCTTCTCGCAGCGCACGACGTCCGACCTCGTCATCCTGGCATCGGCTCGATCCTCGTAGTTCTCGGACACAGCGGCGTCCCTTGCTGCGTCGTCTGCGAGATGCTCGAGCATGCCGAGCTCGGAACGCGCCTGATCGATATCGATGTCGATCTGGGCGATCTCGTCGTTGATGGTGTGGATCTTGTCAAGCAGGGACATCGTCTCGCTCTCGTGCCCTCGCGACGACCGCGCCTACGGGATGAGGTGGATGGGCTGCCCGTCGATGAACGCGGACCACGTCGTGCGGTCATGGGGAGTGCCGGGGAGGTTGTACTGCACCGTCGCCCAGCAGGCATCACCTGTGCAGGTAAAATCGGCCGGAACATCGAAGGCGAAGTCGACCCACTCGTTGTTGTACTCCCGTTCCGGGTTGATGTTCTCGAAACACCCTGTGCCACCGTCATCGGGACCCCAATCGACCGTGATGGCGCCGGTCTGGGTACGCTCCCTGATCTGGCAATCGATCGGGGCGAGTGAGCCCTTGAACTCGAGGGACCCAGTGCCGTTGATGTCTCCAACGTCCCACAGTTGAACGACGAGGCGCGATCCGGCGTAGACGTCGTCGAGCTTGACGAGTTTGAACTGTTTCCCTGCTCCTGCCTGGCTGTTCCACAGGGACATCGCTCCGAGGCCGTACACCGCAACGTCGTTGGCCACGTTCCCGTTGACGAGAGCCCTGATCGAGAACGCGTTCAGGAGATCGACGTTGCCCGTCTGGCGAACCTCGAGGACGTAGACCCCCTGGATCGCCCCGTCGACACAGAAACTCACCCATGAATCCATCAGGGACGGGTCGTAGTTCGAATGATCTTCCTGATAGTACGTCTGTGTGCACACGGCCGTGGTGTTGTCGATCCACGACGACGGGGTGTCATCCGGCTCGAGAAGCGTGAACTGCAGCCGGGAATCTGAGTACGGCCCGCTGTTGACCGGTGCGTTCAGTTCACGATCGTCGGTGACTCCGTTGATGTTCATCTGCGGGTCGTAGATCTGGACTGTCAAAGAGGACCCGGCGGGAACGCTCTGTGGCACGTCGATCGCGTAGTAGTAGGACGGACTACCGTCGGCGAAGCCCTGATTGAACTCGAAGTTCGTCCCCTGACACGACGTGTTGTAGTCCCCGTAACACTCGGACGTGTACGCGTCCCCCTGGGCCTTGTTCGTACGGTCTCCGTTGACGGCGAGGAAGAAGTCGGCATTGCGTGCCGCACCTCCCTCGGGGTCTTCTCCGAGGTAGGGCTCGTCGGATCCCATCTTGAGGTTCGGGAGGTGCTCTGCCATTGCCGTCTCGGACACGGAAAGCGTGTCGATGCCGAACGCTTTCATGAAGAACGTCGGGATCGTCCTGTTGACGGTCACCTGCAGCCTGGCGCACGTCGAACCCATCGCCGGTGACACCGTGTCGCCGTTCATGGCCATGTAGCCGTTGCGGCCGGCGATGTCGACCGCCGTGTCGAACGGCTGGGTTCCCGACACCGGTGGATCGCAGTTCGGCAGAGGCATGTGAGCGACCCCTGCAAGTGCGGCCGACTCCGCCGCCTTGCGGGCATTCAACTGGTTGTAGTAGATCCAGCCGTAGTCGACGGAGAACGCAGCCATCCCCATGATGACAAGCAGTGAACTCGCCACGATGACGAGCACGGCGCCCTTCTCGGCTCTGCTTCCTTCGGAACGCAGGTGCTCCACCAGCTTCTTGAGGAGTCTCACGTCATCCCCCCAACCCGAACTGCTGTGGTTCGAGGCGCATCAGGGCGGTGTCGGACCAGCACCCGTCGGGTGGACTCGTACACGGAACGTCTGCAAGGGGCAGGAAAGATCCGACGATCCAGGTGTGTGAGAAGTAGATGTCCACACCGAGGACGTCGAGGGATCCAACGGTCGCGTTCCGAGAGGCAGGGTCCCACCCACCACCGTAGACGGCCGGAGGATTGTCGGGATCCGGGCACGGTGACCAGTTGCAGGCAAGCACCGGGTCGTAGCTGTAGACGTTGCAGTACGAACCGGGGCATGCACTTGCTGGGTCACCGATAGCACTGGCCTTGTAGATCCAGACCTGTTCGATGATGTCTTTGCCGTTGCTCGGGAGCTGGAAGAGGCCCTGCTCGAGGGCTCTCAGAATCTCGATATCGGCACGATCTCCCGTTCCGATGGCCGACCCCACCCGCGCTGAGGACTGCGTTGCGTTGCCGATGGTCAAACGACTCTGGAACGCGAGTCCGAACTCGATGATGCCAAAGACCAGCATCAAGAGAATCGGCATGACGAGTGCCATCTCCACCATCGCGGCTCCGCGCTCGCTCCGTCCGGTTCGCTGTCTGAATCTCATTCGGCGCCCCTCAGTCACTCTTCTACGTACAGTAGCGCATCGACTACGCTGCGTATACGTTCTTCTTGACTCATCGTACGTTGATTCACCATGTGTGGGCGCGCGGGCAACCCGCTGCCTCCCCCGGACACGATACCAGTCGATCCATGTACCGTGAATAGTGCACCAGCCCTATCATCGCGACCCCTGCCGGGATGGCGGAATGGAAGACGCGGCGGACTCAAAATCCGCTGGGCGAAAGCTCGTGTGGGTTCGAGTCCCACTCCCGGTACCGATCCATAGGTTGTTCGCGTCATCTGTACGGGCTATCGGCCCCTGGTGGCGAATCCTTGAACGCGAAGAGGATTAATCCCGTTTCGTCGCCGTAACGAGCTCACCGACGAACGCTCCGACGTCCCTCACTGCTCCAGCGGGGGAACTCGCCTCGAGGACTCTGCGCACGATCGCCGAGCCTACGATGATGCCATCACCGTGACGGGCCGCGCTGGCAACGTGGTCTGGCGTGGATATCCCAACACCAAAGACCACGGGCACATCCGAGATCCTCCTGATCCTCTCTGCGAGTCCCGCGACGTTGGAGGACGCATCGGTTCGCTCACCGGTCACGCCGACCTCTGCAATCGCGTAGACGAAGACGGGGTCGGCATCGATCATCACCCCAAGTCGGGCATCGTCGGTCGTTGGGGCAGCGAAGAGCGCCAGTCCGAGATCGGAGGCTGCGGCGGCGGACGTGAACGGTGCCGCCTCATCCGCCGGAAGGTCCGCGATGATCACGCCGGCCGCTCCGGCGACTCTCACCTTCGCAAAGAACGAGTCGATGCCGTGGCGCAGTACAGGGTTCACATAGGTCATGACGAGGACAGGCTTGTTCGTCTCGGCGACGATCGCTGTGACCACGTCGAGTGCCACATCGACCGTGACGCCGGAACGGATGGCGATCTCGCCTGCTTCCATGATGACCGGGCCGTCCATGAGCGGATCGGTGTAAGGGATGCCGACCTCGAAACCGTCGGCCCCCGCAGCAGCCATGGCAGCGAAGATCTCAACGGAGGTGTCGACATCAGGAATCCCGGCGGTGAGGTACGGGAGGAGAACCGCCCGGTTCTGTTCCCGTGCTTCCTCGAACATCTCTCTGAGCTGGCGTACTCCGTTGTCAGTCATAGAGCGCCGCGACTTGCTGGACGTCTTTGTCGCCCCGACCCGACAGGTTGAGAACGACCACCGAGCCTTCGAGTTGCCCTGTATTGGCGATGATCCATGCAAGGCCGTGAGCCGACTCGAGCGCAGGGATGATCCCCTCCGTTCGTGAGAGCCGATGGAACGCAACGACTGCGTCATCATCCGTGACGCTGACGTACTCGACCAGGCCGTCGTCTTTGAAGTACGCATGCTCGGGTCCAACACCGGGATAGTCGAGACCTGCAGATATGGAGTGGGCCTCGAGCACCTGGCCGTGGTCATCCTGGAGCATGTACGTCATCGACCCATGCAGCACGCCGGGTGACCCCTCCCCCAGAGATGCGCCGTGCTTGCCCGAGCTGATCCCGAGACCGGCGGCTTCGACACCGACGAGCCTCACCCCATCGCGACCTGCGTATGGATAGAAGATGCCCATGGCGTTCGAGCCTCCACCGACGGGAGCGACGATCACGTCGGGTATCGGAGCGTCGGGACCCCCGTCGAGTTGGCTGCGGAGCTCCTCGCCGATCACCTTTTGGAACTCTCGAACCATCCACGGGAACGGATGCGGGCCCACGACGCTCCCGATGATGTAGTGGGTCGTCTCGACGCTTGCGACCCAATCTCGAAGCGCCGCCGAAACCGCGTCCTTGAGCGTCCCCGTACCACTCGTGACCGGGATCACCTCTGTGCCGAGAAGGCGCATCCTGTACACGTTGAGCGCCTGCCGCTCGATGTCCTTCTCCCCCATGTACACGACGCAGTCGAGCCCGAACAAAGCGCATGCTGCTGCGGTGGCAACCCCGTGCTGGCCTGCCCCCGTTTCTGCGATCACCCGATTCTTCCCCATCCTCTTTGTGAGCAGACCCTGGGCGACGGTGTTGTTGATCTTGTGTGCACCGGTATGGGCGAGGTCTTCCCGCTTGAGGTACAGGTCGATCCCGAGCTCCTGCGACAGTCTCTCTGCGTGGTAGACCGGTGTCGGACGACCGACGTAGGTGTCGAGCAACGCGTCGAGTTCTGTGTGGAACGCATCGTCGGCCCACGCATCGATGAACGCCTCTTCGAGCTCCTTGAGCGCGGGCATCAACGTCTCGGGTGCAAAAGCACCGCCGTAGTCTCCGAAACGCCCCCGAGCGTCGGGGTGGTCGAGCCTCACGATTTCTTTGCCTCCTCGATGAACGCTCGGATGGTAGAGGGGTCCTTCACGCCTCTATCAGATTCGAGCCTGCTCGATGCATCGACGCCGAACGGTCTGATGGTACGGATAGCATGCGCGACGTTGTCGGGCCCGAGACCACCGGCAAGGATGAACGGCCGACCCGGGTCGTCGACGAGCGACCAGTCGAACGTCCTCCCCGTCCCGCCATGCTCTGCCGATGAGAACGTGTCGAGGATCGGCATCACTCCAGGATCGACGGATCGGAGGCTCTCGAGCGTGCCGGTACTCAACACGGGAACCGGGTACAACGACAGGTAGCCTGCCTCTAGCGCGCATGCTGCCACCTCGGCCGCATGCTCCCCGTGTGCCTGGATGCCATCGGCTCCCGTCATCTCAGCCGTGTACAGGGCTTGATCGACGGTCATGTCGACGACGACGATGAAGCGCGACACGGGCACTCCGTCCATCAGCGACGCTGCTTGTTCGACGGTGACATGGCGCGGCGATGACTCGACGATCACGAATCCGGCAGCATCCGCTCCCCCATCGACGACGGCTACCACGCCAGCCTCATCTCGGAGACCGCAGACCTTGACCCAGGTCATCGTTGGTCCTTGAGAGATCTCACGAGGCCGGCTGGGTCCCTGGAACGTACGAGGGCTTCACCGACGAGGATCGCGTCGTATCCGGCACGCACCATCCGGGCTGCACCCTCCCTGTTCGACACCCCGGACTCTGCAATCGTGACCACCGCGTCGGGAAGTGAACCGGCAACTCGCTCCGCGACGGCGAGATCCGTCTGGAACGTCTCGAGGTTCCGATTGTTCACCCCGATGATCCCGGCACCGGCAGCTACCGCCCGCTCGACCTCTCGAACATCGTGGGTCTCGACGATCGCATCCACGCCGACATCGCCGGCCACCGTGATGAGTTCCTCGAGTTTGCGTTGACAAAGGGCAGCCACGATGAGGAGCACAGCATCGGCTCCACCCGCCCGCGCCTCCCATATCTGGGAGGGCTCCAGGGTGAAGTCCTTGCGGAGAACAGGGACGTCCACGACCGATCGGACACGATCGAGGTCGTCCATCGACCCATCGAAGAACTCTGGCTCCGTAAGCACGGAGATGGCGTCGGCCCCGCCCTCGACATAGGCACGGGCCCGGTCGGCCGGGTCCAGATCGGCGTCGATCACGCCCCGGGAAGGTGATCGCCGCTTGATCTCTGCAATCACGGCAAGGCCCGGCCCACTGAGTGCTTCCCTGAGGGAGCGATGCGGCGGCATACCCATAGCGGCAGACCGCAACGCGTCGATCTGACCTGTCACATCGGCCGCGCGTACTGCTGCACTGGTGAGGATCCTGTCGAGCACGTCGGAATCCTATCGGCCGGGCAGCGTCTGGCTGCCGCTCGTTACCCGACGGTCACGGCGAACCTCGTCCCACCCGTCGAGGGCGTAGAACACTCGATCGATCCCCCCATCGCTTCGACGATCTCAGCGACGATGGCGAGACCGAGCCCTGAGCCTGCAGGCCGTACGGCCCGGTACCTGTCGGCGACGTACAGCCGTTCGAAGACGTGGGGAAGATCATGTGCTGCGATCCCCGGACCCGAGTTGACGACGGTTATGACGGCACGGTCATCATCAGTAGCGTGGCAGCCGACCGAGATGACGCCCCCCTCGGGTGTGTAACGCAACGCGTTCTCGAGAAGGTTTCCGAGCACCTGGATCAGACGATCCGGGTCGACGACGACGGTCACGGGTTCGACGTCGGTTGCACCGAGGTCGATCGAGGCACTCGCTGCCTTGTTCAAGAAGGTGTCGACTGTGGCGACGACGAGACCCTCGAGCTCCACCGTCTGGGGACGCAGCGTGAACTCGTTGGACTCGAGCCGTGCCAGAGCCATGACGTCTTCGACGAGGCGTGCAAGCTGTTCGGTCTGACCGTGGAGGATCCCGGCGACGCGAGAGAGGTCCTCCGGTTCGACGTCTCCTGCATCGAGCGCCTCCGCATAGCCCGAGATCGTGGTGAGCGGCGTACGCAGATCATGGCTGACCGCCATCAGGAACTCCCGCTCTCTGTTGCGCACGGATTCGAGCTCCGAGGCCATCTCGTTGAACGCCGTCGCAAGCGACGCTATCTCGTCGTCTCCCGTCGTCGGGGCCCTCGCTCTCAGATCGCCTCCTCCAACACGACCGGCTGCCTCCGAGATTCCTGCGAGGCGACGCGACAGCGACGTGGAGAACCAGATACCGAGCGAGATCGTCAATACGGCGCCGATCCCGAGGGCCACAAGCAACGCAGTCGTGAGACCACGTATCGGGAAGAGAGGCTCGACCCGCCCGATCGCCACGGCAAGGGTACCCGCCCGAAGGTCGACCTCCTGAACGGCGACGAGCATGCTCGTCCCTTTGACGTCGACGGTCACCACGTCTCCATCGCGGATACCGTCGGGCAGGAGCGGGATGACGACGAGTGGCTCCGAGATCGGTATCCGCCGATCCCTGATCAAGAGCACGGCTTCGACGACATCGTGTCCACCGAGCACCCGGGCGCGGTTGAGACTCCGCTCGAGTGCGGTGCGGTACCGCGAGATCTGCTCTGCAGCATTGTCCCCCGGGCGGAATCGCAGATCCTGGAGATCCTCATCGATGAGAGCGGCGGTCACGGATGCCTGGCGGGCGAGCTCGTCGGACGCCCTCGCTTGTACCTGACTCGAGATCGCCAGGGCAGTGATCAGCCCCATGGCAATAGTCACCGATGCTACGAGTGCGGTGGCGAAGAGGATCTTGCGTCTCACGACGGCTCGACCTTGTACCCAACACCCCAGATCGTCTCGATGGGAAAGCCGTCGAGCTTCTTACGAAGTTGACGCACATGGACGTCGACCGTGCGGGTCTCACCGAAGTAGTCGTACCCCCATACGGCCTCGAGGATCTGTGCTCTCGAAAGTACGAGACCCTCATGATCACAGAGGTACCACAACAGATCGAACTCGCGAGCGGTCGGCCGGACGGTCTCCCCCGATGGTGTCACGACCTCCCTCCGCCCCGAATCGACGGTGAAACCGGCGACGGAGCACACGTCCTTGTGCACCGGCCGCTCCTCTGATCGGCGCAGCACGGCCTGGATCCTGGCGACGACCTCACGCGGAGAGAACGGTTTCGTGACGTAATCGTCGGCACCGACTTCGAGTCCGATGATGGTGTCCGTCTCGGAGTCCCTCGCGGTGAGCATCACGATGGGCACGTCAGAGCGTGACCGGATGATCCTTGCAACCTCGATGCCGTCGATACCCGGCAGACCGAGATCCAGTAGCACAGCGCGTGGCTTGCGGTGCGCGAGAAGTTCGAGCCCCTCCTCGCCTGTGGTCGCGTGAACCAGCGCGAAGCCCTCACGCTCGAGATAGAAGCGGATGAGCTCCGCGATCTCGTCGTGATCCTCCACGAGCAGGATCGTTCCTTCGCTCACCTCGGCCCCCTCGGCGCGTTCGAGTTCTCGTTCCCCCTCGATCGTAGGGGTCCATCTGTAAGAGAACCGTAAACGGATGCCAAGAAACTGCTGAACACTCGGTCCATTCAGCGCTCGAGTTCCCTCGACGCGGCGATGGCTGCAAGGACGGCTCGTGCCTTGTTGACGCACTCGTCGTACTCACATGCGGCGTCGGAGTCGACGACGATCCCCGCACCGGCCTGGACCCACGCAGTCGACCCCTTCATCACGCAGGTCCGTAACGCAATGGCGGTGTCCATGTTGCCGGAGAAGTCCAGGTAGCCGACCGCTCCGGCGTACGGCCCCCGAGCGACCGGTTCGAACTCGTCGATCAACTCCATCGCTCTGACCTTCGGAGCGCCCGAGACCGTGCCATGGGGAAACGTCGCACGAAGCACGTCCACCAGCCCAATGCCATCGACGAGCTCACCCGAAACACCCGACACGATGTGCATCACATGTGAGTACCGCTCGATCACCATGAGATCGTCGACAACGACCGAACCGAACGTGGACACCTTCCCGAGGTCGTTGCGCGCCAGGTCGATCAGCATCACGTGCTCAGCGCGTTCCTTCGGATCAGCGAGCAACTCAGCCTCGAGCGACCGGTCCTCTTCGTCTGTGGCTCCTCTCGGCCGCGTCCCGGCGATCGGACGTGAGTACACCACCCCGTCGCGCACCCGCGACATCAGCTCCGGCGATGATCCGGCGATCGACACCTCGCCGCTCTGGAGGAGGAACATGTACGGCGAAGGGTTCACGATCCTCAACGCCCGGTACACCGCGAGTGTGTCGCCGTTGAACTCGGCAGCGAACCTGATCGAGGGCACGACCTGGAACACCTCACCGTCTCGGATCTCCGTGATCGCCCGATCGACCACCGCCATGAACACGTCGCGTTCCATGGTCTGGGTCGTTTCCGGCAGCTCGTCGAACTCGAGAACCGATCCAATTGCGATCGATGGCGACATCGTCAGCCGCTCGATGGCAACATCGAGGTGGCGAACCGCCTCGAGGTAATCCGCCTCGGGGTCATCGCCGACGAAGACGTTCCGAATAAGCGTGATCGAGTTCGTCAGCCGGTCGAACGCTGCCAGCCCTCCGACGAACTGCCACAGCATCTCGGGAAGGCCGCGATCGTCGGGCGGCCGGTTCGGCAGCGTCTCGATGTAGCGGACAGTGTCGTAGCTCAGATAGCCGACGGCACCGCTGTGGAGAGGCGGTCGGGGAACATGGACTCCGATCTCATCCCACGGTGGGATCGTGTAGCGACCGATCAACGACTCGAGGACCTCGAGCGGGTCTCCTTCGGGGATGTCGACACCGGGGTCCGAGCACGTGGTGATACCGTTGCGGGCGCTCACGGTGAACGCCGGATCCCATCCGATGAACGACCACCTCCCCCACCGCTCGCCTCCTTCGACCGACTCGAGAAGGAACCCTTCATCGGTGCCGACAAGTTGGTCGAAGACAGACACCGGTGTGTGGATGTCACCGAGAACCGCAACGGCAAGGGGGACGACCGCAAACCTGGTTGCAAGGTCACAGAATCGATCCAGTGTCAGTGAGGGTTCCATGTCGGCGAGGCTACTGCAGCGTCACGGCTCAGACGCTTGCAAGCCCCTCGAGGCCGAGCCTGACGAGGAGGTTGGCAAAGAACGACGACAGCTGGGTGATCTGGCCGGTGACCATCAACACACCGAAGAGCACGAGTGCGAGGCCCGAGACAACCGAGATGATCTTGAGATACCGCTTGATCCAGCCGAACGCGGCGAAGGCCTTTGTCATGAGCAGGGACGTCAGGAGGAAGGGAACGCCGAGGCCGACACTGTAGAAGAACAGGACGATCATGCCCTGGGCGACGGTGTCGGTGCTCGCACCGAGGAGGAGTGCTATACCGAGGAACGGGCCGATACACGGCGTCCATCCGAATGCGAACGCTCCGCCCATGAGGGGCAGTCCGAAGTTCCCGAGCTTCCTGGCACCCGACGCATCGATGCGCCGCTCACGCATCATCGGCATCATCCAGCGTGGGCTCCACACCGCAGATACGGCGATGAAGAGACCCATGAGGATGATCATCCAGCCGGCGAGGATGGTGAAGATCGACTGTGACAGGAAACTCGACAATGACGTCGCTGTGGCTCCGAGTGCGACGAAGACGACCGTGAATCCGAGCACGAACAAGGCGGTACGTCCCGTGACTCTGCGCATCGAGACGTTGCCCTCTGCGAGTTCGTTCATGTCGTATCCCGACATGAGGCTGATGTAGCCGGGCAACAACGGAAGCACGCAAGGCGAGAGGAACGACGCTGCACCGGCGAAGAGCGCCGCGATGATGCTCACTTGCACTGTTTCAGCCTCACTCCGGAAACTTGCTGTCGATCCGCCACACACGACCGCCGAACGCCGTTCACTCCCGGCACCGTCCGTTGCGACCATCGGATCTACGGTCACCCGCCATCACGAGCTTCACAGATGATACGGCTACCCTCGCGTACTCCCGACCATCCCGGTGCCATGACCTCGCGACAACCACCTGCTGAATCCCGCTCGTTCACGATGTTCGACCGGCGGATCCTCTTCCTCATGTCGATCGTCGGCTTCGTAGCCGGCTACGCCGGAAGCCAGATGCCTCACACGTTGCCGTTCGCACGGGCATCACTCGACCTGACCGAGGGCCAGATGAGCGCGATCTTCGCAGCGGTGCGTGCAGCATCACTCCTCGGTGTTCTCTTTTCGATGAAGGCAGACCGCTCGGGTCGCCGCAAGCCACTCCTTGCAGCGTTCGCCCTTCTGGCCTTTGGTAGCCTCGCTACCGCCTTCATCCCCTCCGTGCCTGCGTTCGTCATCTCCCAGGCCCTCGTGAGGATCGCCCTCGTCGCCCTTGCATCGCTCTCGATCGTCTACATTGCAGAGGAACTGAACCCGGCGATCCGTGCCACCGGTATCGGGGTGTTCGGCCTCGCCGGCTCGCTCGGTGTCGGTCTTGGACTCCTCCTCCTGCCGATCGCTGAAGCCAACGAGAACGCCTGGCGAGTGTTGTTTGCGCTCGGCACACTTGGGCTACTGGCGTTCCCACTGCTCAACCGGTTCCTGCCCGAATCCCGTGCGTTCGTCAAGGCCCCACCGATCCCGTTCTACAAGGCGCTCGGAATGGGCCTCTCCCGTCACTTCTGGCCACTCGCAGGCATCTCCTTCTTCGTCGCAGCGTTCTCCGCACCCGCATTCGACTTCGTGCTCGAACGACTGATCAACGATCTTGCGTGGGAGACCGGCGCTGCTCGCTTCCTCCTCATCGTCTTTTCTGGCCTCGGCACGATCGGGCTTCTCCTCGGAGGACGCCTCGCCGACACGTACGGGCGACGACCAACGACGATCATCGCTCTCGGGATCGGTCTCGTTGGCGGTGTCGGGTTCTACCTCCTCGACTCCGGCTGGTTTCTCGCTGCATCCATATTCCTCGCCACGCTCGGTGCCACGATGCTGACACCGTCCTTTGGCGCCCATCGTTCCGAGCTCTTCCCGACTCGCGTGCGAGCGACCGGGAACGCCTGGCTGACGAACGTCGCCATCATCGGGAGCATCTTCGGGTTCGCCACCGGAGCGATCCTGATCGATCGCTTTGGCCTCCCGACGACCGTTGCGACGCTCGGTGCGGGACTCCTCATATCGATGGTCCTTGTACTCAGGTTGCCTGAGACGAAGGGGATGGATCTCGTGCGGTCGAGAGCGTCCCGTTCCGGTGCCACCAGGCAAGCGCCACCAACCGGCTGACAGTAAGCACCAGCACGGCGAGCCACACGCCGGTCAATGTGTTGCCCAACAGCATCAGCGTTGCGCCGGCTGCAACACCCGCCACGACCATCGAGCCGGCCAGGAACCTGAACGCACTGGCTCCGAGGCCGATACCGTCCCACACGTAGACGAGCGCCGTGAGCGGCTGGAGCAGTACGACGAACGGATAGATGGATCGCAGGTCGCTCTGTACGCCGGGATCGGACGAGAACACGGTCATCACGATCGGGCTTGTCACGGCGAGGAGTACCGACAGGGCGATACCCGACATGACACCGAGCGCAAGCAGCCGGTTCGCGACGTCGCGCGCCGACGACCGATCACCTGCACCCAGATCCGTGCCGATCAGAGCCGTCGCCGCGATGGCAAACGAGTCGAGAACGAACGACAGGAACAGCCACACCTGCATCGCGATCTGGTGGGCGGCGACCTGTTGTGTCCCGATCCGTGACGCGGCAACGGTGGTTGCAGAGATCGCGAGCAGGAGCGCTGAGCTGCGGATCATCATCGGCCATCCCGCCCCGACGATGCGCCCGATGGGTAGCGACGCAACCTTGTGCGGGAGCCGATCGGTACCAAGACGATGGCGGTGAACACCGAAGATCAGCACAAGGAACCAGACTGCAGCGATCGTCTGTGCGACCAATGTTGCCCACGCTGCCCCCGTGACCCCGAGGCCCACCCCGAAGATGAGAATCGGGTCGAGCACGAGGTTCACCACGTTCATCCCTACGGCAACCACCAGTGGTGTCCTCGTATCGGAGTGGCCGCGATACACACCGTGCCCGACCATGACGACCAGCACAGCGGGAAGGGCAAGGAACCGGATCTGGAGATACGCTGCGGCTCCCTCAGCGACCGACGCATCAGCGCCAAAGAAGGCTACGAGCGGTTCGAGGACGAACGAGATCGCTGCTGCGATCACGACACCTATGGCGAATGCAACAACGATCGAACCGGTGGCGACGGCTCCCGCAGCACGGGTATCACCGCGGCCAACCTCGCCGGCAACCAGTGGCGTGACGGCTGCTTGCACGAAGTTGAAGATGCTGAAGATCGCAACGAACACTGCCGAGGCGATCGCGATAGAGGCGAGCGGCTCAGCACCGAGGCGCCCGACCCACACCGTGTCGACGATGGACACCAGAGGATCGATCGCAAGGGTTCCGAGTGCGGGGATCGCCAGCGCGGCGATCGCCTTGTCTCGTGGATTCGATCGGAACGCTGCGAGCATCGGGCGGCTCAGCCGGGACGCCCGGTCTTGTCCTCGTAGCGGCAGAGGTCCCCAAGAGGGCACTCCCAGCACCGCGGGGTACGGGCGTTGCATACGTCTCGTCCGAACTGGATCATCCTCATCGAGATCCCGGCCCAATCCTCTTGCGGGTACAGGGCTTTGAGCTCGAACTCGATCTTCTTCGGGTCGCTCGAGTGTGTGAGACCGAGCCGGTTGCTGACCCGCTTGACATGGGTGTCCACTGCAATCGCCGGGTCGCCCCACACCTCTGCAAGCACGACCGACGCCGTCTTGCGCCCGACTCCTGGAAGGGTGATGAGAGCGTCGAGATCTCGCGGAACCTCACCGTCGAAGCATCTGTCGAGATCCTGAGCAAGAGCGATGATGTTCCTCGTCTTGGCCCGGTAGTACCCCGTCGAGTAGATGATCTTCTCGACCTCCTCGGGGTCGGCAGCGGCAAGGTCTTCGGGCTTCGGATACCGCTCGAACAACGCGGGTACGACGGAGTTGACGTTCGCGTCGGTCGTCTGGGCCGACAGGACCGTTGCGACGAGGAGTTGCCACGCATCGTCGTACTCGAGTGCGGTATCCATCTCCGGGTAGCGTGCCGTCAGCCTGTCGAGGACGTCTCGCGCGAACGCTCGTTCGTCTCGGGACGGCGTCGGGGGCTTCGAGGGAGTGCGTTTCGCCATGACGGCCGATGCTACTGCGGTACAGTGATGCCGTGGCTTCGACAACACTTTCCGATGAAGAGATCGCCGAGCTGAGATCAGCGTACGACCGATGCTTCGGGTGCGGCGTCAACAACCCCGTCGGACTTCATCTCGACGGCTTCGCCAGGTCCGACGACGGTGCCACGGGAACCTTCTCACCGAAGGACGACTTCAGCGGGTTTCGCGGCATCCTCCACGGTGGTGTGATCGCGACGGCGCTCGATGAGATCAGCGCGTGGTCGGCGATCCTGACGGAGGGCGTGTTCGTGTTCACTGCGAAGCTCGAGATTCGCTACCGGTCCGAGGCGTCTATCGGCGACGAGTTCACACTCACGGGCTCGGTGACACAGCGGCGGGGAAAGCGGCTCCTGATCCAAGCCGCGATGCTTTCGGGAGACCGCGTCGTTGCGCAGTCATCAGGCCTCTTCGTCGTTGCGGGGAGTGTCGAGGAACTCGTCGCCGCTCAGCGCGACGTCACGACCACGTGACCACGATCATCAACCCGATCGCCACGTAGATCCCCCCGCCGATGACCTGCCAGAATGCCCGGGGGTTCGCCTCCGGTCGCAGGCCTCTCGCGAGACGTTCCCTCGAATCCACGCGGGGTGATCCATGCCACGACTCGTCGAGTTCCTCGTGTGCTTCATCCGTTCTGCGTGTCCCGAACATCGCACCGACTGCTCCGACGCCGAGGTTCGTGTACCCGCCCCCGCTCGCCCCTCCGGCCAGCAGAAGAACGACACCGTACAAGATGATCGTGTACCCCAGGCTCGACGCGAGCGACACCTCGGAGACGAGCCACACGATCAGACCCACGCCAAGCGACGCGGCGAGGCCGACACCGAACGTCGCCAGGTAGTCGGGAAGACGATCGACGAGCGGCAGGGGGTCATCGAACGGTGCGGGGTCGTCGAACGGGTCCATCGATGCAACGGTAACCCCCCGTGCGGATGGGCGCGACGCACACTGCACTACGGTCACATCGTGAACCGCCGTACGCGCGCCTATCTCCTACTCGCTCTCGCTGCAGCACTCTTCGGGACGACCTTCGTCGTGGTCAAGGATGCTCTCGACGTTCTCCCGCCCCTGGCATTCGTTGGATGGAGGTTCCTGATCGGAGCCTTGGTGCTTGTGGCGATCGGACGACCAACGAGCCGGTCGGTGTGGAGGGACGGGTCTCTTGCGGGCGTCGTCCTGTTTCTGGGGTACGCAACGCAGACGGTTGGACTCGGTTCGACGTCAGCAACGAACTCGGGGCTCATCACCGGCCTCTACGTGGTTTTCACGCCTCTTCTCGCAGCCCTTGCCAGGCGAACATCTCCCGCAGTCACGACGATTGCAGGTGCCTCGTTGTCGGTGGTCGGCCTCGCTGCGCTGACACTGACAGACAACCTGACCTTCGCTGCCGGCGATCTGTGGACACTGGCATGCGCCCTGGCGTTCGCCGTTCACATCGTGCTCCTCGCTAAACTCGCGCCGCGCCATGAGGTGATCCCGTTCACGGCCGTACAGTTGGTCATCGTCGCCGTCGCGGGTCTCGTGTTGTCCGTGACCCTCGAGGGCGCCCCGCTTCCGCCAGTGAGCGTGTGGCCAACGCTTGTCGCGACGGGACTGCTCGTGACGGGTGGAGCCTTCCTGATCCAGGTTTGGGCGCAGACCATCATCGGCCCATCGCGCACCGCAATCGTGCTCGCACTCGAACCGCTCTTCGCCGTTGCAACGGCCGCGCTCCTTCTCAACGAACGACTTGGCGTACGGGGATGGATCGGTGCGATGTTCATCATCGCAGGGACGTACGTCGTTCTCGTATTCGCACCTCCCGAGGACACCGATATCGCTACGGCTGAGGCGATATCTGAGGCGCACTGATCATGCGCTGCGTGATCTCCTGAGCAGATGGGTGCATGCGGCGATACCCGTGCCGAGCACGATGACGATCCCGGCGAGAATGATGAGCAGTTCGGCGCCTGCATATGCGCCGGTGTCGCACCTCCCGAGGCCCTGGGGACACAAGCCGAGACCCGTACCACCCGATACGAGATCGATCAGCACGACGGCAGGAACGGCAACGACCAACGTGAGGATGCCGAGGAGTGCACCGAGCACGATACGCACGAAGGTCATCGTCCCAGCGTACCGCGCCCCACGGTATTGCTGAGGATTCGAGCGTCGTGTACGGTGCCGGTTGACGACCGAAGGACCCCGTGAGTAACCCATCTGCCCCTTTCCACGTCGAAGAGTTCACCGCCTCGGAGACGACGATCCTCGAGCGGTACTTCTCGAACACCGATCAGCCGGTGTTCGCGATTCGAGGACTGCCCGAAGTGGTCAAGGGTGCCCTCTTCGCACGGTACTCGCGGTCACCCAAGTCGGTCCGTCGCCTCTTCCTCGACGAGTTCACGACCGGATCAGATGACGCGGTCGCCGCGATCGCCGACCAGGCCACAGATGACGGGCCGGTCGGTGTCGAACGGGCTCAGACACTCTATGACCGGGTGTTCACCGAGTACGGTGACGACTCCGTCGCCCAGCTCGGTGGAGCCCACCTCGCCGTGGAACAGGCGTCCAACATCTTGACGAAGGTGCTCGAGTGGGGCAGGCTCGCCTCGTATCTCGAGCAATCGACACGCTACATCTTCTACGACCAGAAGCTCGGCGACCGATATCGATACCACGTACCCACGGAGCTTGGCACGACCCCGGCTCGCGAACGCTACATGCGTGAGATCGACGGTCTCTTCGGCGTCTACTCGCGGGTCGTCGAGAAACTCGTCGCGTACTACGAGGCGATGTACCCGAAGGAAGATGGAGACTCTACGTTCGTGTGGCGTTCGACGATCCGAGCCAAGGCATGTGACGACGCCCGTGGACTGCTTCCCGCTGCGACGACTTCGAACGTCGGGATATTCGCCTCCGGTCAGGCGTACGAGGCACTGCTCCTGCGCATGGCGGCGCATCCGCTCGATGAGGTTCGCTGGTTCGGTGACTGCATGCTCAAGGAACTTCGGACCGTCATCCCGTCCTTCATGAAGCGGGTCGATGTTCCCGAACGCGGCGGTGTGTGGGCGAAGTACTTCACAGACATCAACGCTGCAATGAGTGAGCGGGCGAAACTTCTCGACACCGTGCCGGCGACCAACCCAGGAGTCGACCTCGTCGAGTGGGACCCGGAAGGTGAACGCAGGGTCGCTGCGAGCGCCCTGTACCCGTTCGTTTCCCTCTCGGATCGCGAGCTGAGCGCACACGTCGATGCCATGTCCGAGGACGAGATCGACGGCGTGTTCGCCGCCTACGTCGGGAACCGTTCCAATCGACGTCACAAGCCCGGCCGGGGACTCGAAGAGACGTTCTACCGATTCGACATCGTGTGTGACTACGGGATCTTCCGTGATCTGCAACGCCACCGGATGCTCACCCTCCAGTGGCAGGCACTCTCACCGACGAACGGGTTCATCGTCCCGGAGTCCATCGAGGATGTCGGGGCAGCAGCCGAGTGGGTGGCCACGATGGAACGCATGGCCTTGCTCTACGGTGACCTCGAGGACGAGATCTCACCCCAGGTCGCCCAGTACGTGATCCCGTTTGCCTACAACGTCCGGTTCTCCTTGAAGCTCAACGCGCGCGAAGCCTTTCACATGCTGGAACTGCGTACTCAGCAAGGTGGACATCCCGGATACCGCGCTGTGTGTCAGGAGATGCACCGGCAGATCCGCGACGTCGCAGGCCACGGGCGTATCGCTGAGGCAATGCGCTTCGTCGACCACAACGACTACGACCTCGCACGCCTCGCAACCGAGCGCCGTGCGGCTGCCAGACGCGCCGCACACGGCGTCGACGACCCCTCAGCCTGACAGCGGTATTCGAAGAACCAGCTTGCCGTCCTCGACGGCCCACTGGGCAGCCGCGATCAATGAGTAGTCGAAATAGTCCTTTTCTGCAGCCTCGATGTACGCCTTGCGGGCATCCCCTTCCAGTGGAGGAACACCACGCTCACGCACCGCCTCAGCCCGCGCAGCGAACCGCGCGAGGAACTCGTCCATGTCCAGCTTCGCCACAAGTACTCCTCTCGGTGATCCCTGGAGGCTAGATGGCCTCCGCGACGTGTGTCGCTACCCTGTTCCAGATGGTTTCCACGCGCCTCGTATTCGTATCGGGTAAGGGCGGTACAGGCAAGTCTGCCGTTGCAGCCGCGCTTTGCATCGCGCGGGCCCGTAGGGGCGAGAGCGTGCTTGCTATCGACATGGGTTCGAGCCCGGGGCTCGCTGCACACCTCGGAGCGAAGTCCCTCACCTACCGACCCCACGAGGTTCGCGAGGGGCTCTTTGCCATGGAGATCGACCGTGCCGCTGCCCTCGATGAGTACCTCAAGCTCCAGCTCAGGGTCCCACAGGGTGCCCCGACCAGGCACATCGCTGCAGCCCTCACCGTCCTGGCCGAGACCGCACCCGGTGTTCGCGAGATCATCAGCATCGGGAAACCGATCTCTGAAGCCTGGACCGGCAGATGGGACACCATCGTCGTCGACGCAACGTCGCTCGGTCAGTTCCAGTCGTATCTGCGTGCCCCGACCACTATCGCCGAACTCGTTCCAACGGGGAACGTGCGCCGGCAGGCAGAACGGCTCCAATCGACCATGCTCGACCCGGGCTGTACCTCCATCCTCCTCGTGACGACACCCGCAGAGCTCCCGATCCTCGAAACAATCGACTCCATCGAGATGCTGAGATCCGATGGCCTTGCACCTCCACCGACCGTCGTGATGAACCGTGTCCTTCCCGCCAGTGGCCTCGATCCCGCCCGCCTCGACGAGCTTCCCGATGGGCCGGTGCGAGCCGCTGCCACGCTCCAGACACATCTCGAGTTCGAACAAGATCGTTGGATCGACGCCATCGAGACAGTCTCATCGCTGCCGTTCCTGCGGGGCGTCTACACGCCTCTCGAAGTCGCCCTGCAGCTCTCGGACCACATGGACGTCGTGCGATGACGACCCGCACCGTCATCGTCACGGGTGCAGGAGGGGTCGGCAAGACGACCCTCTCTGCAGGTATCGCGACCAGGCTCGCTGCGTTGGGCTACCGCACGCTCGTACTGACGATCGATCCCGCCAAACGGCTCGCCGACGCTCTCGGCGTCGACGCTCTCGGCGACGAGCCACAAGCCGTCGACGGACAGGGGCAGATGTGGGCGGCCATGCTCGACGTCTCGGCATCGTGGGAAGCGATCATCTACCGCTACGCCGATCCGGAGGTCGGCGAACGCCTCCTCGTCAATCCGTACTTTCGGGCGATCGCCGACCGCTTTCCCGCAGCACAGGCATACGCCGCAGGAGAACGGATGGCCGAGTACATCGAATCCAAGCAGTACGACGCTCTGGTCATCGACACGCCACCGTCGGGTGGGGGCATCGACTTCTTCACCGCCCCGGCACGCACCGGAGATCTCGTCTCTGGGAAGTTGCTGAAGTGGTTGACAGGATCGCACCTTCCCGGGCGTAGCGTCCTGTACCGCATCACGGCACGCCCGATGCTCCGCCTGGCCGACACCGTCCTCGGCGGCCCGATGCTGTCCGACGTTGCCGATTTTCTCCTCGATCTGCGCACGATGTACGACAGCCTCTCGGCGCGGTCCCGCACGATGGAGCGGTATCTCAGAGCGGCAACGACGATCATCACAACGACCGCCGACCCGACGCCTCTGTACGAAACGAAACGCTTCTTCCGCCAGCTGGAGGACGTCTCCGTGTCACCCTCGTGTGTCATCTTCAACCGGGCGCTGCCACTCGAGTGGGTCGACGCTGCAGGCAAACCCATCCACGGGGTGCCCGACGCGGATCTCCGGGCACGGGCACGCACGAACCTCAAGGCATGGGCAGCCGAAGCACGGCGTCAGGCCGATGTCTCCGACGAGATCTCGGCACGGTACGCCATCGCGTTGTACACGATCGGGCTGGTGTCGCCGGCACCCCACGACCTTGCAGGGCTCGGCGCCTTGATCGAACAGACGACCCTGCTCGAGGATCTGGGTTTCTAGCAGTTGTCAGTTCACAGATCACAGATCACAGATCACAGATCACAGATCACAGATCACAGATC
>CAYLVM010000031.1:0-22185 GCA_964387145.1 uncultured Acidimicrobiaceae bacterium | reverse complement strand
CGTGTCCACCGCTCGTTGTTCGACCGTCATCGCACCTCCTGAGAGGGCCAGGGTACCCCAGAGGTGCGGGCTGGATTTGGGTCTGGCCCACCGAAGTCCGACCGTCGGCGTTCACACACGAGAAGAGCACGCGGCGAACGTCGGGGCGGGAGAACTGAACCATCCGCTCAACGGCGACGAGACGTTCGTACCACCGGTCGCGACGAGCCACGGCATCGGATCGATCGTCTGATCTCCGTCACGGATCTCGTAGTGGAGCACCGGGCCACCCCCGGACGCGTTGCCGGTACGCCCGACCTCACCGATCATCTGGCCTGCCGAGACCGTCATCCCGGCGGTGGTGAGAGGTGATGTTGCGAGGTGCATGAGCACATGCACCTTCCCGAAGCGGTCCTCGATCGAGACGTACCAGCCGGCCGACGTTCCGAACCCGGCTGCGACGACCTTGCCGTGGATCGGGGCGACGACCGGTGTTCCCTCGTAGGCACCGAGGTCGACGCCCTGATGCGTCCAGTCACGAGTATCTTCGTAGCCGTATCCGCCGCTGTTGGAGTGCCAGCGGGGGAACCCGCATGCGACGGGGAAGCGGTACCCGGCCGGTGCGGCAGTGTCGTCGATCCCGGATGAGGTCTCGGCGACGCCGTCGATCACCGGTGTGGTGTTCGGGATTCCGATGACCTGGATGGGCATGCTCTGCGGTGCCCGTCGGGTCGCCAGCTCGTCATCGTCCTGCATGTTGAGGGGTTCCATTCCGAACAACCACTCGAAGGCCGAGATGAGGCTCTTGCGACCGTTCGGGAGGATCGACGTCGGTGTGTGCCACTCGTCGAAGAGACCGAAGGCCACGATGTCTGCGAGCTGCTCGGTGCCACGCTCTTCCCACTTTTCCGCATCACGCCACGAGTCGAGTCCCCGCATGGTGACCCACTCGGCACGCTGATCGTCGTCGAGGTACGTTGCCGCCCAGACATGTCCGAGTTCGTGGAGAAGCGTCCACTCCGCCGATGTGCAGATCTCGACGACGTCGTAGCCCTCTTCGACGTAACGCACGCCGGCGTTGCCGCCACAGCCGTCCTCGTCGCCTGGTCGGATCTCGAGGTTACCGAGCGGCCAGCCGGCTTTGGCGAACTTGTCGAGTGCCGACTCGATGGCTGCGATCTCGTCGGGAGAGTCGCTTGCGATCCGGACACCGTCGATGGTCTCGAGTGCAGGCTCGGGGAGTTCCGGGAGGGCCTGCATCGGAGCTACCGCTGCAACGGTGATAGTGGCCGTCTGCTGTGACACGACGGCCGCCGGTGCCGGTGTGAGCGGAAGTGCGGTGAAGGCGATGGTGGTGGCAATGGCTGCTGCGGTGGTGCGTGCGTATGTCATATACGCACGATCCGCAATGGGTGTCAGCGCTCCGCGAGTGCCCGGTCAAGGACGCGTCAAAGGTGTCAAGAAGATGTCAAGAACTCGCCTCCAGCCACGCATCCCGGTGAGAAGGTGGACGAATCAGCTCTATCTACCCAACTCCAGCCTCGGGTTGCTTCGACCCTGGAAGAGGGACTTGTCGGGAATCTGGACACCGCTACCTCCGTCGTGCAGGGGCACCCGGTCCGTGAGGATCTTGAACGCGGCCGTCATACTCGCGGGATCGTTGGGGTAGGTGTCCGAGACTGAGATCGGATCGACCAGAAGACCCCATGCGATCACGTTCGCCGCATGCTCACGTCCCCGCAACTCCCACTCGACGTCACGGCTCGCCCAGGACTCGACGTTCAATCGTATCGCCATGAACGGTCGATGCTTCGAAGCGAAGACGTTGTTCGCCTCCCAGACGTGTGCGAACTCGTGGAGGAGGATGAATCGATCATTCCAGCACATCTTGATCACGATCGGTGACTGGTCGAGATACGATCGACCAGGTGCACCGTCACACCCCGAGAGATCTCTGCCCGGGAACTCGACGATGATCCGGGGAAGCACCATCCCTGCGTCTGAGAATCGTCCGATCGCCCACTCGACCGACGCCCGTTGTGACGCAGTACCCGTCTTCACGACGACCACGTCTCCCCCGCTGATCGATGCTGCAAGCAAGATGAGGCATGCTGCTGAGAGGATGAGACGTGGTATGAGAGCTGGGATCGACATGCCCGCACCATTCGCGGGCCACGTCGGGAAACCGTCGTCGAACTGTCGGCGTCGAGCCATGGGCATCAACGATCCGCCACGAAAGCCTTGGGAGGCAAGGGATTCCAGTTTGACGATTCCTTGACACGGATGCCGGAGAGTTTCGGTATGGCTACAGAAAACACCACACACGCGGCCACTTCGGCCAGGTACCGTCAGTACATGAAGTTCGGTGTCCTCGGACCCGTCCTGGTAGCGCACAACGGAAGGCGCCTGCCGGCAGGGGGACCGAAACAGCGCACGGTGCTCGCCCTCTTGATCGCACGCGTCGGAGAACCGGTCTCGACGGATGCGCTCATGCGTGGCGTGTACGGGAGCGATGCGCCACCGAGTTCGCGTCGCTCGGTCCAGACCTACATCTCGAACCTCCGCGGTGAGCTCGGCGATGTGATCACCGCCACTGGGTCGGGGTACACCCTCGTTGCCAAGCGCAGCGAGGTCGACGCGTTCGTCTTCGAGGACATGGTCAATGAATCGACGGACTCGTCAGATCCCGAAGCAACAGCGAACCGGCTTCGCGAGGCGCTTGCCCTGTGGCGGGGACATCCCTACGCCGATGTCGATGGGATGGCAGAGCTGACCACCGAGGCGGCGCGTCTCAACGAGCTGAGAGCAACGGCTCTCGAGGAACGGATCGCAGCCGATCTCGAACTCGGACACCACCGCGATCTCGTTGCCGAGCTCGAATCGCTCACCGAGGAGTACCCGCTGCGTGAGCGGTTCCGATCCCAGCAGATGCTCGCGCTGTACCGCTCTGGCCGTCAGGCCGAGGCGTTGCGGGCGTACGAGAAGACACGCACGTACCTCGTCGAGGAGATGGGACTCGACCCGTCCCGAGAACTGCGTGAACTGGAGCAGCGGATCCTCGAGCAGGACCCTGCGCTGAGCTTCGAGTCGGGCCCGACGGTGCGTCGGGCGGCCATTCTCGTCGCCGATGTCGCCGACCCCCGGATGCTTTCGAACCTCGACCCTCGGGACCGCAGCGAACTCGTCCGCCTACAGGCCGAGGCCCTCGAGGACGCCGCCCGCGACCACGACGGCACCGTGTTCGCCCAGCGAGGGTCGGCGATGTACGCGTCGTTCGAGGACGTCGACCATGCGGTCGAAGCGGCCAGTACAGCGCAACAGGTGCTCGCAAAGATCCGCAACCCCATGCGCATGGCGATCAGCGTCGGTGAGGTGCAGATACCCCACGACGGATCGGTCCAGGGGCCACCGGTCGCACGCGCGGCACAGCTGGTTGCAACGGCCCACGGTGGTCAGGTGCTGTTGTCGGTCGAGGCGAACCAGGCGCTTGTCGACTCGGGTGCCGCCGGGTGGATCGTGAGAGCCCTCGGTCAGCACGACATCGACGGGTCCGGTGAGCCACGGGCCGTCTATCAGCTCATGGTCGACGGACTCCCCCGCGAGTTCCCTGCGCTGCGGACCGAGCTGCTCCCCCCGCCCCTCCCCGTCGAGGTCCGCGGACTTCCGGGCTATGAACTGCGTGAGCAGGTCGGTTCCGGGGCCTTCGGTGTGGTCCACCGCGCCTATCAGCCGTCGGTAGGGCGTGAGGTCGCCATCAAGATCATCAAACCCGAGTACGCGAACGACCCTGACTTCATCCGCCACTTCGAGGTCGAGGCCCAGCTTGTGGCCCGTCTCGAGCATCCCCACATCGTTCCGCTCCACGACTACTGGCGTACACCCGAGGGTGCCTACCTCGTGATGCGGTGGCTCGGTGGCGGGACACTACAGGATCGGATCGCTACCGGTCATCTCACGATCGACCAAGCCCACGCCCTGCTCGCCGACATCGGCCCGGCGCTGGCATTCGCACACCGGCGAGGCGTCGTGCACCGCGACATCAAGCCGTCCAACGTCTTGTTCGACGACGAGGGCGGCGCCTACCTCACCGACTTCGGTATCGCACGGGATATCACCCCGGGCAGCGTCGGCAACATCACCGAGGATGTCCGGGCGCTTGCCAACCTCCTGCGGCGGTGTGTCGGACCAACGATCGAGGAGTCCGTCGATCAGCTGATGACGACCGCTGTCGAAGGTGAGCACTTCCCCGACGTGCGGTCGTTCATCGCAGCGTGGGAGGACGCCGTCGGTGCCGGGAACGACACGTCACAGGTCGTCGGGTACACACCGACGAGGAACCCATACAAGGGACTTGCAGCGTTCGGGGAGCTCGACGCTGCAGACTTCCACGGCAGGGACACCGAGATCGCGGAGATCCTCGCCACACTGTCGGAACACCGGCTCGTCGCCGTCGTGGGGCCGTCGGGGATCGGGAAGTCATCGGTCGTGAGGGCGGGGATGATACCTGCGTTGCGTTCGGGGGCGATCCCCGGATCGGACCGCTGGCTGATCACTGATATGTTGCCCGGCACCTACCCGTACGAGGAGCTCACGTCAGCGCTCATGCGTGTCGCCACCGAGATGCCGAACGATCTCGAGGACGATCTGCGCCGGGATGCCAGGGGCCTGGCACGCTCGGTGAAGCGGTACGTTCCTGAGGACCAGACCGTCCTGCTCATCGTCGACCAGTTCGAGGAACTGTTCACGCTTGCAGGCGAGAAGGAAAGTGTGGCGTTCCTCGCGATGCTCGCCGCTACCGTCGGTGACGAACGATCCAACGTGCGGATCGTGATCACGATGCGCGCCGACTTCTTCGACCGGCCGCTGCGCTTCCCAGACCTCGGCGATGCCCTGCGCGCAGGAACGGTCCCGATCTCGGCGCCGGGCGACGAGGCTCTGCGTGCCATCGTCACGGAACCCGCAGCAGGTGTCGGCGTTGCATTCGAGCCGGGACTCATCGATCACATCGTCGGTGACGTCAAACATCAGCCGGGGGCACTCCCCCTCCTCGAGTTCTCTCTCACCGAGCTCTTCGACCAGCGGGACTCCGACCTGTTGACCCTTGCGGCGTATGAGGCTTCCGGTGGCGTGCTCGGTGCCCTCGGACGACGTGCCGAGATGATCTTCACCAACCTCGATTCGGAGGCCCGGGAGGCCGCACGGGAGACGTTCCTGCGTCTCGTCAACGTCGGCGAGGGGGGCCGGGACACCCGCCGTCGAGTACGCCTCACCGAACTCGAACGCCTAGGAATCCCCCATCCGGTCCTGCGCCCCGTGCTCGACGCTTTCGGAGCCCATCGCCTCCTCACGTTCGACCGTGACCCCATCACCCGGGGTCCAACCGTCGAGGTCGCCCATGAAGCCATCCTCACCGAATGGCCACGACTCGCTGCCTGGATCGAGGACCACCGAGAGGACCTCCTGCTGCGGTCACGCCTCGCGGTGGCCGTCGCCGACTGGGAGACATCCGACCGTGCCGACACATACCTTCTGATGGGGGGTCGACTGATCCAACACGAGGCCTGGACCGCCGATACCGACCTCACCCTCACCACCGCCGAACGAGAGTTTCTCACATCGAGCCGTAGCACCGAGGACGACAGGCGCGCCGGGCGCCGTCGTACCCGCAGACTCGTCACGACCGGGTTCGGCATCGCCGCTGTGATCGCCCTCGCGCTCGCAGCTGCAGCGTTCATCGCCCGCAACGACGCTCAGAATCAGGCGGCTCAGGCGCAAGCAAGCCAGGAGAGTGCCGTCGAGAGCGAAGGTGTCGCTCGCCAAAAGGCTGCCGAAGCCGAGGCCAACGCTGTGACGGCAGCGAACGAACGCCAGATCGCAGCATCTCGCGCTCTCGCTGCGGCTGCAGTCGGAGTTCTCGACGAGGATCCCGAGCTCAGCCTCCTTCTCTCGCTCCAGGCAACCCGGGCCACACCCCTCGACTTCGAGGGGAGACAGGCGCTGCGAGCGAGCATGTCACAGCACAAGACGATTCAGTCGTTCCCATGGACCCGCAGCTTCATGTGGATGGTGTGGCCGGCGACGAGCCCCGACGGAAGCCTCACGGCCGTCAACGGGTCATACGAGGACATCGAGATCTGGGATCTCTCGGGTGACGACCCCGCGCTGTTATGGAACCTCGAGCTCGATCCCGGCTACGCCAACATAACCTCGTTCACCGACGACGGCTCACAGGTCGCGGTGGTCATCTGGTGGCAAGGCTGGGCGAACACGGCACTGCCACCGGACCCACCCGACCCATCGCTGACGGAGGGCCTGCACTTCTACGACGCCAGAACCGGCGAGTTCATTCGCCAGTTTGTAGCTTCGGACTCCCGATGCACGGCAGAACGCGGCCCGGAACAGCGATATAACGACCTTCTCAGGATCGATATCGATGGAGCCTGGATCGGGCGAGGTACCTGCACCGATCTAGAGGGCAAGTTCTGGTGGCTGATGGACTCCGTCACCGGGGAGATGGTCGGTGATCCTGTGCCCATCGATACCGACGTGATAGAACTGAACATCACGAGGAACGGATGGCTGTTCAAGGTCTATGCCGACGAGATGACGCTCACCAACGTGTACACAGGCGCCGAGCGCATCGTGCCGATCGCCGATATGTCGTGGCCGTATGTCAGCCCCGATGGGAGCTACGCAGTAACGACCGAGGAGATAGTCGATACGGAAACGGGGATCGTGCGGTGGCGTTTCGCCGACAACGGGATGGACCTCGACGAGTGGATCCCGCCGTGCTTCCCTGAGCAGACCAACGATGCCGAGACGATCATCTACATCACGTGCAACGACGGCACAGCCAGCGTCCACGACGCGTACACGGGCCGGCTCATCACCACGTTGAACGGGCACACAGGGTGGGTCTCCTCATCATCGAACGCAGCCGGAGATCTTCTCGTGACGGGCTCAGCCGACCGGACGACCCGAGTGTGGGACATCAACAGGCCCCGCGGGCTCAATGCCTTCAGACTCGAGAACGGATACCACGCAGACTCGAGCCTTCAGGTCGTCGGTGATCGAGCAACGGTCCTCGTGTACCCCGACGAGGTCTCCTCCCCATTCGACGGTGCCATCTCCGTCATGAACCGGGTGAGTCGAGGCGTCGCCATCGTGTTCGATCTCGACACCGGAGACGAGCTATCGCGTGTTCCCAACGCAGGAGGCAAGGTCGCCCGCCTCTCCCCCAACGGCATGCGCCTGGCCGTCCAGTCGATCGTGGGGTCCGGCACGGGTCTGGGATCTGTGTGGATCCACGATGTCGGAACCTCCTCCCCTCCTGTGGAGCTCCAGGGGAACTGCAATTGGGAGCCCTACGGATTCTTCTTCGACGGCGGCGACTCTGAAGAGTGCGCGTTCGGCGGTGACCCCTTTGCAGCGGATATCACCGACCTCGACTGGTCACCCGATGGGGGCTTGCTGGCCGCAGCAGCGGGCCGCTCGCAACGGGTCGTCGTGTGGGACACCACGTCGGGAGACATCGAGTTCGTGACGGATCAGCTCGGCATATGGCCGTTCTCCTCCATCCAGTTCAGCCCCGATGGATCACTGCTCGCGGCATCCTCCAAGACCGGCATGTGGGTGTTCGATACGTCGGATTGGTCCGAAGTTGCGATGGTGACCCATCCGGGTCGCCCATCGTGGGCGATGCGGTTCACACCCGACGGCTCGGAGATCGTCACCGCACAGGCCCACCGTGGTGTCCTACGCATATACGACACGACGACCTGGGAGGAACGTGACATCTCAACAGGACGGGGACAGAGCCGGGACCTCGCCATCAGTCAGAGCGGTCGACTCGTCGCACTAGCAAACAACATCGGTCTCGTCCACATCATCGACATCGAAACAGAGGAGATCGTCGAGACCTACCCACTCCCAGGCACCGACATCACGAACGTCGAGTTCATCAATGGGGATCGAGATCTCCTCGTGACCGATGCGTTCGGACCCATCGATGTCCTGACACTCGACACGGATGAACTCATGCGGGAGGCGAGAACCCGGCTCAGCCGTACGTTCACCGAAACCGAGTGCGCAACCTATCAGATCGACCCGTGTCCGACGCTCGGCGAGGTCCGGACCGGGTGAAGGGCTTCACACGCTGAGCGTCATGCTCTCGAAGTCGGGGATGTGGATGAGTTCGACCTCGTCGGCAAGACCCATCGCTGCGAGGCGGTACATGAAAGTGGCACCTTCATCGCTGAGGAACCAGTCGTGGATAGGGACCACGTACTTCGGCCGCACGAGCCGGACCCGGTCCGTTGCGGCCGTAAGTGACCCCCACGGGGCGATGAACGGCATCGCAAGGATCGGCATCGTCTCGTTGAAGCTATGACTGTCACCGGGGTGCGACAGCACGAACTCGACGTGGAACCCGACATTCTCCGGTCCCGGCCCCATTGGGAGGCGCTCATGGGGCGCTACGAACTGTGGTGTACCGACGGTGACGGACTCGATCCCCTGTTCGGCGAGGATCCCGTGAAGCGACGGCGTCGTCTCGACCCCGGCATCGTTGGACCGCTCGAGCGCTGCACGCACGAAGTCGAACGAGACGTGGTCGCCGTGTTCATGGGTGATCAGGATCCTGTCGACACCCTCGACCATCGATGGGTCGAAGCGGTCATCGTCCCAGGTGAACCCTCCCGGGTCGATGAGCGTCCGTGTGTCTCCTGCCTCGACGAGGAGGCATGCATGTACGAGTTTGGTGATCGTGACGTCCATGAACCCGACACTAGCGAACACGACGGACCCACTCCACCGGGTGGCCGGTTGACAGAACCGACCGCGCCGACGAGGGTCAGACCGACACGATCACATGGAGAGTCGGAGGGACGACGGTGACGAAGCGGTCGCACAAGATCATCCGGGGGGTCGCGGCGATCCTCGTCTACGGCACCTACCGCACGGTGGAACTCCGCAGACCGGAGGCGGACCTCTCTCAACGGCCCGTAATCATCGTCGCCAACCACTTCGCAGGGTTCGCCGACCCGGTGCTCATGATGTACGGACTCCAACGGCGGCCCAGGTTCCTTGCGAAGGCGACTCTGTGGAGCAACCCGGTGGTCGGCAAGCTACTCGATCTCCTCGGTGTGCTCCCGGTCGCCCGCGCCGTCGATGGCTCCACGGAGAGCAACATCGACACATTCGCAGCATGCCACGAGGCGCTGCGCAACCGTGAGGTGATCGCGCTGTTCCCGGAGGGCACGACCCACGACCAGGCGTCGATCGCCGACATCCGCACCGGTGCGGCGCGTATCGCCCTCGGTGCACGGGCATCTGGAGCCACAGGGGTCGTCATCGTTCCGGTCGGCATCCACTACGAGGACAAGGCCGGCTGGCGAAGCCGAATCTACGCACAGGTTGGCGACCCGATCGACCTCGACGGCGACCTATCGCTCTACGTCGAGGATGGCACCCCACCCGATGACACGAACCGCGAGGCTGTGCGACGCCTCACCGCCGACATCGAGACACGTCTTCGCACGGTGTCGCCCGACTACTCGACCGAAGCCGAGTGGGATGCCCTCGGCGCTGCTGCAGAGGTCGCTCTGCGGGCTCGCCTCTTCGACCCGAGCACACCCGTGTCGTTCGGGGAACGTGAGGAGCTTGCAGACCGTCTCCGCTCTGCTCCGCCCACAGCTCGTGAAGCCGTCCAGGATGCCGTGTCCAACTACCGGGTCGTGCTCGCCGCCTATCGGCTCCGTGACACCGCGGTCGCCTCGTACTCGCGCATGGGAGGGGCCCTCCCCGACTACACGGCCCGCAGCTTTCTCGGGGCCCTTGCCCTCGCCCCGACCGCCCTGGTCGGACTTGCTGCCAACGCCGTTCCGATCGCGATCATGACGGCGTTGCGTAAGAACCTGAACGTCGAACCGGTGACGATGGCGACCGTCCGCTCCCTCGCAGCGCCGGTTCTCTACGGCGGCACATGGACGGTGTGGTCGTCCGTTCTCCAGCGTCGTATCCGGTACGGGAGAACGATCGCCTGGCTCTCGGGGATCGTCGGTGGCTGGGCCCTGGTGCTCGCCTTCGAGCGCATGGCGATCGTTCGTGAGGGACTCGACGGATGGCGGCGCATGGGCGATCTGGGACCGAACGATGAAGTGACAGCGGCGCGTCGTGCTCTCCTCGAAGCCGTTGAATCTGCCGTCGGCTAATCGACGACCCGGTACGCCCGATCCGAGCGGTTCAACCGCTCCACTCCGTCGTCGGTCACCACGACGATGTCCTCGATGCGCATCCCCCACTCGCCCGGGTTGTAGATACCGGGCTCGATCGAGAACGCCATACCTGCCTCGATGACCTGGTCGTTCCCCTCGATGAGGTACGGATGCTCGTGAGTGTCCATCCCGATACCGTGGCCGAGACGGTGGATGAACAGATCCCCGTACCCGGCCTCGGTGATGATGTCTCGTGCCACGGCATCGAGCGACTCCGCGGTGACCCCGGGCCGGACCGCATCGGTCGCAGCAGCCTGAGCGGCGTACAGGACCTCGTAGGCAGCATCGAACCCGTACGGAGCCTCGCCGACGACGAACATGCGCGTCGTGTCCGAGCAGTAGCTGTCCTGATGACCCCCGAAGTCAACAACGACTGCATCACCGGGCTCGATGATCCGCTCACCCGGCTCGTGATGAGGCGATGCACCGTTGGGTCCCGATGCGACGATCCAGAACTCCATCGTGTCGTGGCCTGCAGTGATCGTCCGATCGATGATCTCTCTCGATACCTCACGTTCGGTACGTCCTGAGAACCGCACCTCGGCCATCTCCTCGACGACAGCGTCGACGGTCCTTGCCGCCCGGCGCAGGGCTGCGATCTCGTCGACAGACTTGACCATCCGCAACCCGGCCATGAACTCGTTCGCAGGCGTGAACACCCGTGCAGGGTTCACTGCCTGCAACTCCAGCAAGAACCGTGACCACGTCTCGTCACCGAACGCCACGACACCGGCATCGACGAGGAGTGCGTCGATCATCGCGATCGGATCGTCGCTCTCCGCCCATCCCGTGATGGCGAACGCATCGTCTCGCACCTCGACTCGCGGGGCTTCGAGTCCGGGCACGACCAGTTCGGGACGGCCCTCGGCGGGAACGACGAGCATCGTGACCCGCTCGAGCGGCATCGCCCGGTAGCCGGTGAGGTACGGGAGGTCAGAGCCGACGGAGATACACAACGCGTCGATCCCCTCGCTCTTCATCGCCGCCTGTGACCGGGCGATTCGACCCGTGTACTGGTTCATACCGTTGCCTCCAATGCCTCGCGGGCGTGATACGAGCTGCGAACGAGAGGACCGGACTCCACATGTGCGATGCCGAACGCCTCTCCCACAGCCTTGTACTCGTCGAACACCACCGGTTCCACGTACCGGTCGATCTTGCGGTGGTGCGCGGTCGGGCGCAGGTACTGACCGATCGTGACAACGTCCACGCCGACTGCGTTCAGGTCGGCGAGCGCACCGACGATCTCGTTGTCGGTCTCACCCATCCCGACGATCAGACCGGACTTGACGGCCCCGGACGGATTCGCCCACTTTGCTCGTGCAAGGAGCGTTAACGACCGTGCATAGTTCGCAGCAGTACGGATCTCGCGCTGGAGTCGCAACACAGTCTCGGTGTTGTGGTTCAGCACCGTGGGCTTGGCACCGAGAACGGTGTCGAGCGGCTCGGTTTCACCCTTGAAGTCCGGGATCAGGACCTCCACATTGCACTCAGGAAGCCGCTGACGGATCTCGTGGATCGTCCTCGCAAAGATCCCTGCCCCGCCGTCATCGAGATCGTCACGGTTCACCGATGTGAGCACGGCGTAGTTGAGTTCCATCGCAGCGATCGCATCGGCAGCACGGACCGGTTCGTTCTCATCGACGTCGGAAGGTTTCCCCGTGTTGACGTCACAGAACGAACACGCCCGCGTACACGTGTCCCCGAGCAGCATCAGCGTCGAAGTCCCCGACGACCAACACTCATAGATGTTTGGACACCCCGCCTCTTCGCACACCGTGTTCAGGTCAAGTTCGTTGTTGAGCTTCTTGAGCTCCTTGAACTTCGGGTCCCTCAGGTCGATGCGAACCTTCATCCACTTCGGCTTCTCCGGCTCACCGGAGAGCAAACCCCGGATCATCACGGGGACTTCCCCCTCGGACTTCGGGCTGAAGACACCCGCTTCGACCATGCGGTCGACCTCGTACGTCGCACGGCCTGTGCCCCTTGCGAATGCACCGAGCTGGACCTCGTTCCCCTCACGCTGAGAGAGGCCCCCGACGTGTGGCAGGAGTCGTTCGACGACCTCTTCGATCGAGACCTTCCGACCGAGTATTTCCGAGATGGAGGTGACGGGACGGTCGGAGATGCCACACGGAACGATGTTGCCGAAATACTCCATCTGAGGATCGACGTTGACAGCGAATCCGTGGGTGGCGATACCACGCGACACCCTCACACCGATGGCTGCGACCTTTCCCGAATCGGTCCACACACCAGTGAACCCGCCCTCCGCCCAAGCCTCGATGCCGAGGTCCGCGAGCGTGGCGATGAGTACCACCTCGATTCGGCGCACGTGGCCGACGACATCGAAACCATCACCGTACCGAGGCACGGAGACGATCGGGTACCCGACGAGCTGGCCCGGGCCGTGATAGGTGATGTCACCACCACGGTCGACGTCGAGGACCGTTGCACCGATCTCCTCGAGTCGTTCGGAGGAGATCTTCAAATTCGAGCCGTCACCGTTGCGCCCCACCGTGTAGGTATGTGGGTGCTCGAGTAGCAGCAGGTAGTCGTCTTCGGTGCGTCCCGATGTGCGCCCCTCCCAGATCGCCTTCTGGAGGTCCCACGCCTCGGTGTAAGTGACGCGCCCAAGCCACCTCGTGCGGAGCGTCGGGATCGGGGTTGCGATCACGAAAGCTCTTGGTCCCAGTCCCAGGTTTCGAGGTTGTCCTTGATACGACGTAGGAACAGGACAGCGGTGGAACCGTCGAACACCCTGTGATCCCAGCTCAGCCCGAGGTACCCGACATGGTGAATCGCGAGGGCATCGGAGCCATCCGGCAACTCGACGACGACCGGCTTTTTCGTTGCGGTGTCCGTGCTCAGGATCGCTGCGTTGGGTGGCGGGATGATCGGCACGCTCATGAACGATCCGAACGGACCCGGGTTGGTGATCGAGAACGTGAATCCGACAAGATCATCGGGACCGAGCTTGTTGGCCCGCGCATCGACAGCGACGGAACGGATCGACCGGGCAAGGCCCTTGAGCGTCATCGAGTCGGCATCGGGGATGTTCGCAACGATGAGACCCTTCTGATCGAGATCGATCGCGATCCCCAGGTTGACGTTGCGCGGGAACGTGTGGGTGCCCGCAGCGAGGTCGAAGATCGAGTTGACCGCCGGGTACGCGTTGAGCGCGTCCATCGTTGCCCGTGCGATGAACGGCAGGTACGTGAGCGAGAACCCTTCGGCATTCTTGAACCCACCGCCGAACCTCGCCCGTGCTTGTGCTACCCGTTCGTAGTCGACCTCGACCGACGTCCAAACGTGAGCGGCACTGGCCTTGGCGTGGATCATGTTCTGGGCGATCCGTTCCCGGATGCGGGAGATTTCGTGGACCTCGCCCTTCTGTGCCGATGCGGCGGGGCCGGGAGCGGGAGGTGGCTGGCCAGCGGGTCGGCCAACCGGTGGAGGGGGAACCACGGCCGGTGCGGCGACTCCATGTGTGGCGATGAACACTTCGACGTCCTTGCGCGTGATCCGCCCACCATCGCCGGTTCCGGGGACCATCGCCAGATCTATGTTGTTCTCAGCAGCGAGCTTGCGCACAACGGGGGACAACACCCCGCGACGCTCCGTCTTGGCCTGGGCCACTTCCTTCACGGTGACACCGGAAAGCGGTGCGGTGACCGGGGACGGCTGTGTGCTCCCGGCTTCAACATCCTTCGTCTGCTGTTCCCCGTTCTGCGCAACAGCCGGTTCGGCATCCGCCGACTGCGGGGAGTCCTCCGGCAGCTCGTCGTCACCGGTCAGGACGGCCAGCGGTGTCCCCACTTCGACGGTGGTTCCCGCAGGAACGAGGATCTCGGTGAGCACACCGGCGTAGGGCGAGGGCAACTCGGTGTCGACCTTGTCGGTCGAGATCTCGACGAGGATGTCATCCTCGGCGACGTACTCCCCGATCTGTTTCACCCATTGCAGGATCGTGCCCTCAGTGACCGTTTCCCCGAGCTGGGGCATCGTGATCGTGACCGCCATGGCTTCGCTCCTTGTGTGCGCCGCCCGGTGAGGCAGGCGCCGTGTTCTCGTGTGTTCGTTCTAGTGCAGCGGCTTGCCTGCAGCTGCGAGAAGGGTCTCGCCGATCGCTTCGGCGATCGTTGGGTGTGCGTGGATGAACGCGGCTGCCTCTGACGGCAGTGCCTCCCATCCAACGGCGTACATGAGCTCATGGATGAGTTCGCCTGCACCGGGCCCGACCACGGTGGCGCCCAGGATCGGCCCGTCGACCTGTGAGACGATCTTGACGGTGCCACCGACGTCGTTCTGGATGATGGCCCGTCCGATACCGCGCATACCGTGCTCGGTGACCTCCACGGAGAACCCGTCGGACGTCGCTACGGCTTCGGTACGCCCGACCGACCCGATCTCGGGGTGCGTGTAGACGACCATCGGGATGGCGTTGTAGTCGACGCCTGCGACCTCTCCGGTCGCGATGTGGGTCACGGCGGCGATGGCCTCCGCGAACGCTACGTGTGCGAGTTGTGGCGTGCCTGCAACGATGTCCCCGACCGCATAGATACCATCGGCTGCCGTGCGCATCGACGCGGTGTCGACACTGAGGAAACCTCGGTCGGTGCTGAGGCCCACGGCGTCGAGACCACAATCGGACGTCACCGGTCTGCGCCCGACGGCCATCAGAACGACGTCGACCTCGACCGAGTCGTCACCGTACGGCACAACGATCGACGACTCACCGACCTGTGGCGCACCGACGGCGACACCGAGATGCATCGCGATCTTGCGCCGCCTGAACGCCCGCGCCAGGATCTTGGCTGCCTCAGGTTCCATGCCTGGAACCAGCTGGTCTTCCATCTCGAAGATGTGGACATCGGTGCCGATCTCGGCAAGGAACGATGCGAACTCACACCCAATGACGCCGCCACCGACCACAGCGACGCTGGCAGGCTGCTCCGCCCAATCCAGGGCGTGGTCGGAGAACACGATCCGCTCACCGTCGACCTCATATCCGGGGATGCTCGACGGCTCGGACCCCGTTGCGACGATGATCGCACGTGCCTCGATCTGAGAAGTCGATCCGTCGGATGTCTCGACGGAGACGGTTCCCGGCCCGGTAATCCTCCCGTGGCCGTCGATGATCTCGACGCCGCGGGCCTTGAGTGTTCCGGTGAGGCCCTTGACGAGCAGCTCGACGACCTTCTGCTTGCGGGCAAGCGCGGTTGGCCACACGAAGGTCGGCTCGGACGTCTCGACGCCGAACTCGGCTGCACCGGCAACGGTGGAGAACACGTGGGCAGACTCGATCCATGCTTTTGCAGGAATGCACCCCCGCAGCAGGCAGGTGCCGCCGACCCGGCCCTTCTCGATGAGCGCTACCGAGAGTCCGAAGTTGTGTGCGTAGAGCGCAGAGGCGTAGCCGCCGGGCCCTCCGCCGATGATGGCGATGTCGTACATAGAGGTAGTCGCTCCCAAGACGTGCAGTCGATGGTGCAAGGTTAGCGGTGCCAAGCAAGTCAGTCCCCAAGCCATCCATGTCCGATACCCTTGCCGCGTGCAGACCCGCTACCTCATCCTGGCATCGCTCTCGGCAGGCCTTCTGATCCTGGCTGCGACCGCTGTGTGGTTCACCACGTTGTGACCACGACGAGGCTGCACACAGACGACGGCGTCACGCTCGAGGCGCTCATTGATACGCCCGATGATGTCCGAGGAACACTGATCCTCTGTCACCCACACCCTCAACACGGTGGCACCATGCGCGCACCGATTCTCGTCACCATTGCAAAGCGGGCCGTCGCTGCGGGGTACCGCACCCTCCGATTCAACTTCCGCGGCGTCGGCGAATCGACGGGGACGTTCGGTGGCGGGGTCGACGAACTTGCCGATGTCGCTGCAGCAGCGACGTTCGCCGCTGCGCTCGATGAGCCGCTCGCCGGCATCGCCGGCTGGTCCTTCGGTGCGGCAACGGCGCTCAACTGGCAAGCCGTATCGCGTTCCGGCGTCCCATACGTCGGAATCGCCCCACCGGTCACAAGCCCGCTATCACCACCGTTGCCCGACCCCTCGAGCCTCACACCGGCAACGAGAAAGTTCATCATCGGGGCGCGTGACCAGTTCGTTGCGGCCGCTGATCTCGAGGTATACGCCTCCTCGATCGGTGCTGCGATCGCGATCTACCCGGGTGCAGATCACTTCTTCCTCTTCAAACACGACCAGCTTGCCGACGACGTGTTGGCTGTGATCGAGTCCTAGACGGGTCGGAAACCCTGGTTCCGTGCCTGGGCGAGAGAGTCGGGAGCGAACGTCTGAAGCCCCCTCGAAACCATGAGGTCATTGGCTGTGACGCGGGCGGAAAGGACTTCGAACTGGGCATCGTCGTCTGCGTCGAACACACGCATGTCGTCACGAGTTCCGATGAATCGATGCTCTTCGAATCGTGCCAATCTGGCCATGGATTCCGCCTCTCAGAGACGAATCTAGCGCATCACCCGGTGGTGAACTCGAACGTCCCTGCGCTGACACCCGAACCGATGATCTGGAGCGTCGCGGTACCCGTGACACCTTGGCCGGTGAACTCGATCACCCACGCGCCGTCACTGCCCTCGGACTTGATGATCGTGAATCCCACGACGGGAAGATTGGTCGTGTAGTAGGCCACGACCTCATCGACCGTCGCAGGGAATGTGGCGACGACTTCGGTTCGGCCGTTGACACCATCGATCATCGTGGAGCCGATGACCGCCTGCTCTGGCATCGGCCAAGCCTCGGGAACGCTCACCGGCATCACACCCCTGCCGAACTCGAGATCGGGGAGTTCGATCGTGGTCGTCGTCTCGTCGGCCGTCTGTGAGACGCTCGCTGGTGTCGAGCTGCTGCACGCGGCAGCGACGAGCGCTATGACCGCGACGAGCGCAACGAGGATTCGACGAGTTCTCATGTGGTGCCTCCGCACGGGCGAACGCCGCGATTGTATGGGCGAGTGATCCATAGCGAACGCTCAGGGAAGGTCGTTGGTATCCGCAGGCTCGCCGATGGCGCCGATCGCCTGAAGGTAGGCTGCCTGAAGATCGAGAACCGCGTAGATCTGGTCTGGCTGATAGGCGTACCCTGACTCGAGCGACTTCTCCTGCGCGTACGCCGCTGCCGGACCACCACCGATCACAGGTGGCCCGTCGTCCCTCCACAGATCGGGTTGCTGGAGGTAATGCATCTCCCACTCGAGAATGCGGCGAACGTCGCCTTTGGTCAGATCGTGACGGTCGTCACCGAAGCCGTCCCAGATGAACTCGATCGAGTCCTCGACGCCGTAGATCGTCTCGCGACTCGACATCCGCTTCGACTCCTGCCAGAACATGGCGATGCCGAACGCCAGGACGACGCCGATCATGACCGCAAAGAACAAGGGACCGTTCACAGGGGGAAGCGTAGATGCGGTGGCGCCACATTCGTTTAGGCTTCTGTGTAGTCAGATGACTCGTGAATCGCTTACGTTTCATAAGAGGCACCAGGAGGCTGTATGCCGTTCGAAACCATGCGAACATTCTTCGCTCTCGCAGCCATCGCTGCGAACATCGCAACCGTGGGGATCATCGTTCTTGCTGTGGTCGGTCGGTCGAAGAAGGTCAGCCCGTTCGAGTTCCTTCGAGGCACGACTCTGTGGTTCGCCGGCGCCATCGCGCTCTTCGCGACGCTCGGTAGCCTCTACCTCTCTGAGATCGTCCATCTGATCCCGTGCAAGCTGTGCTGGTACCAGCGCATCGCCATGTACCCGGCAGCTCTGATCCTCCTGATGGCTGCAGTCCGCAGAGATCACAAGGTCCGCCTCTATGCCGCAACGCTCGCAACGATCGGAGCAGTGATCGCGTTCTGGCACCGCACCCTCCAGGCGTTCCCAACGCTGGACTCCGGCGCGTGCGCTGCGGTCGGGCCACCATGCAGCGCCCCGTACATCATGGTGTTCGGGTTCGCCACGATCCCCTACATGGCACTCTCGGCGTTCCTCCTCGTCCTCGCCCTGCTGTGGGCGGACCGCACGAATGAGCTTCGACCGATCTCAGATACCCATGATTCCGAAACACTCGAGGAGACAACCAGATGAGTTCGAACGGATCATCGAAGAGTAAGACCCCCATCATTCTCGCCGTCGTCGGCGGGGCCGTCGTGCTCCTGCTCGTCGCCGTTGTGTTCAGTGGCGGCGAACAGCTCGGGGGTTCAGAGTTCGGCGAGCCGGTGCTCGAAGGCGCCGCTCTACCTCCGATGCCATCGGAAGTACGTATGGACACGTCGGTGACGGGCCTCGCCGCTCCGTCGATCAGCGGAGTCGATTTCTCGGACAACCCCGTCGTGTTCGAGAATGACGGCAGAGCCAAGGGCATCGTGTTCCTCGCCCACTGGTGCGGCAACTGTCAGCAGGAGGTTCCAAAGGTCCAGACGTGGCTCGATGCCGGTGGAAGCGTCGAGGGGGTCGACCTGTACTCGGTGACCACTGCGGTCAACTCCGGTCGCCCGAACTACCCCCCATCGGCCTGGCTCGAACGTGAAGGCTGGACGGTTCCGGTGATCCGGGACGACCAGGCCGGATCGGCACATAAGGCGTTCGGCGGGGGAGGGTTTCCGTACTGGGTGTTCACGAACTCCGATGGAACCGTTGCTCTGAGGGTCGCCGGTCAGATCTCCACGGACGAACTCGTCTCCATCCTCGAGTCGTTGAACTGACCGATGCGCTACGACGTGTTCAAAGGTGACGGATTCACCATCACACGCGTTGTCGTCGGACAGCTCGACAACAACGCGTACCTGGTCGAGGACTCGGCGACCGGAGACGCTCTCCTGGTCGATGCGCCCGACGATGCGCCGGCTCTCATCGAGTTCGTCGGGGACGCACCGCTGCTCGGTGTGTTCACTACCCACGGCCACTGGGATCACCACCAGGCGATCCCAGAGGTGACACGGGCCCTCGGTGTGCCCTTCATGCTGCACCCTCTCGACGGCGAGATCGCAGAGAAGGTCATCGACGTGGACATCGTCCCCGGCACGCTCACGATCGGAAACACGGTGGCCACCGTCCTGCACACGCCCGGACACACTCCCGGTTCGGTGTGCTTGGCGATCAACGGTGTCGTCCTCACCGGCGACACGCTCTTCCCCGGTGGTCCCGGTGCGACGCGCTTCGACCACAGCTCGTTCACGACGATCATCGAGTCGATCGAGAACCAACTCTTCGTGCTCCCCGACGACACGCTCGTGCTCCCCGGCCACGGCGACTCGACCACAATTGGAACCGAACGACCCCAGCTCGCTGCGTGGATCGAGCGCGGCTGGTAGCGAGGAGGACATCGTGGAACTTGGACTGTTCGTCGAGCCACAGATGGGAGGCTCCTACCGGCGCCTCGTCGAGTTGGCCCAGTGGGCGGAACGCTTCGGCCTCGATGTGTTCGCACGCTCGGACCACTACCTCCACATGGAGCACTCGGCGCACACGACCGACGCCCTGGTGTCTCTCGGCGGTGTTGCCGCCGAGACCGAGACGATCCGCCTGGCAACCCTCGTGTCTCCCATCACCTTTCGGCACCCCGCCATCATGGCGAAGTCGGCAACGACACTCGACGAGATCTCCCGCGGCCGCTTCACGCTCGGCGTCGGCACCGGATGGATGGAGTCGGAGCACGAAGCCTTCGGCCTCGACCTTCCACCCCTCGCCGAGCGGTTCGAACGTCTCGAAGACTCCCTCGCCTACATTCGGACCATCTTTGACGGAGGAGGGAGCTTCGCCGGCAACCACTACTCCCTCAACGCCCCCGCCGTGTCGCCGAAGGCATCACGCGGACTGCGGATCGTCGTCGGTGGCGGAGGACCAACAAAGACGCCGCGCCTTGCAGGCATGTACGCGGACGAGTACAACATGTTCGTCACCGACCGCAACACGCTCGAGCAGCGCCTCACCGTCATGCGCGAGGCTGCAACGACGGCAGGGCGAAGCCCGGACAAGATCCTCATCTCATTCGCAGGACCGAGCTTCATCTACGCGACCGAAGCGGAGCATGCCACAGCCCTCTCAGAGCGTGGAGCGAAACGGGACATGACGCCGGAACAGTACGCGGCGTTCCTCGATGAGCGATCGGTCCCCCACGGCACACCGGACCAAGCGCGCACGGCGATCGAACAGATGGCGTCGTGGGGTGTCGGCCGGTTCTACGTCCAGGACATATCGCCACTCGACGAGATCGACCTCGACCAGATGGAGTTCCTCTTTACGGCGCTTCGTTGACATCGCCACGTCCCCAAAGCCGGGGATCGTACCCATGAACTACGACCCCTTCGGGCATTACACTCATGGCCATGTTGGAAACTCCCACCGATCAGCCACTCATCGTCATCGACAACCTCCACGCCTCCGTCGAGGACACCGAGATCCTCAAGGGCGTGAACCTCACGGTCAACCGGGGGGAAACCCACGCGATCATGGGTCCGAACGGTTCGGGCAAATCGACTCTCGCCAACGTCCTGCTCGGTCACCCGAGTTATAGGATCACCGAAGGGACGATCAGCTACAAGGGTGAGGACATCACCGACTGGGCTCCAGAGAAGCGCGGTCAGGCAGGCATGTTCCTCGGGTTCCAGTACCCCGAGGAGGTCCCCGGCGTCTCCGTGGTGAACTTCCTGCGAACGGCCCTGTCGAACAAGACCGGGACCGACTACACCGTGCTCGAGCTACGCCTGAAGGTCATCGAGGCCATGCGTGCGCTCGAGATGGATGACAGTTTTGCGAACCGCTACCTCAACGAAGGGTTCTCCGGCGGGGAGCGGAAACGCAACGAGATCCTGCAGATGGCGGTGCTCGAACCGGAGTTCGCCGTACTCGATGAAACCGACTCGGGACTCGACATCGACGCTCTACGCGTCGTCGCTCAAGGGGTCGAACGGCTTCGCACACCCGAACGCGGGTTCCTCATCATCACGCATTACCAGCGGATGCTCGACTACATCACACCCGACGTCGTGCACGTGTTCCTCGATGGGACGATCGTCGAGTCCGGTGACGCGACGCTCGCCGACACGATCGAGGATGCCGGATACGACTCCTACCGGGCAGAAGCGATCTCGCAGTGAGCGATCTGCGCTCCCTCCGCGCAGACTTCCCGATCCTGTCTCGCGAGGTCAACGGACACAAGCTCGTCTACCTCGACTCGGCAGCAACGACACAGAAGCCCGTCTCCGTCCTCGATGCCATGGACCGCTACTACCGCAACTCGAACGCCAACGTCCACCGGGGAGCCCACACGCTGTCGAGCGAGGCGACCGAGATGTACGAAGGTGCAAGGGTCAAAGTCGCATCGTTCATCGGTGCCCAGGCTGCCCAGACGGTGTTCACGAGGGGGACCACAACGGCGATCAACCACATCGCCTATGGATGGGGCCTCGACCACCTCGGTGAGGGTGACCGTATTCTCGTGACGATCGCCGAACATCACGCCAACCTCGTCCCGTGGCAGATCATCGCACGCCACACCGGCGCCGAGCTCGTCTACCTCGAACTCACCGACGACTACACCGTGGACACCTCGGACCTTGAAGGGGTGCTCGACGAACGCGTCAAAGTCGTCGCCTTCTCAGGGATGTCCAACGTGACGGGGGCGCTCGGCCCCATCGACGTACTCTCGAAGGCTGCACGGTCCGTCGGGGCGCTCATCGTGCTCGATGCCGCGCAGCTCGTCCCCCACTCCCCCGTCGATGTCACACAGATCGACGTGGACTTCATGGCGTTCTCAGCTCACAAGATGCTCGGGCCGACCGGGATCGGGGCATTGTGGGGAAAGTCTGAGCGGCTCGAAGAGATGGAACCGACCGAAGGTGGCGGCGAGATGATCAACATGGTCGACCGCCAGACCTCGACGTGGGCACCGGTACCGCACAAGTTCGAGGCAGGCAC
>CAYLVM010000030.1:0-22718 GCA_964387145.1 uncultured Acidimicrobiaceae bacterium | reverse complement strand
AAGCGAGTCTGCGAGCGAGGGGGGACCGCGAGCCCGCGAGCCCGGTACGCGAAGACCCTCTCGTCAAGTACCAAGTACCAGGTACCAAGTACCTCCTCAGCTACCTCGCGAAAACAACCATGACTCGCGAAAACGCGTGAGGAGCTGGCCTGGCGATGTGTCACACCGGCCGACTAAACATGGCGTACTTCCCCTCGTACGGCCGTTTTTTGGCCCAAGAGAGAGAAAGTTGACGAGTCACACGTTTGTAATTACACTCGTGCAACCACCCATCATGTTGGGGCCACCAGGACGGCCAGACCCAACATATTGTGCGTGTGGACAGATTTGTGGATAACTCGCCACCGATGCGTGGCACAGATGCCGAGGGAGGCACCGATGACAACAGGGCTCCGGATCGAACGACGGTTCACGACCGAGGGCGTCAGCCCGTACGACACCGTCGAGTGGTCGAGACGGGATTCCCGCATCGCCAATCCGGACGGTTCGGTCGTCTTCGAGATGACCGACGCCGAGATCCCTGACGGTTGGAGCCAGGTCGCCGCCGACATCATGGTCTCCAAGTACTTCCGCAAGGCAGGTGTCCCCCAGTTCGACGATGACGGTGAACCGATCCGCGATGACAACGGGAAGCCCGTGCTCGGGCCGGAGCGCTCGGCGCGCCAGGTCATCGACCGACTCGCAGCGACATGGCGCTGGTGGGGTGAGGAGCACGGCTACTTCGCCTCGACCGACGATGCACAGGTGTTCGAGGACGAGATCGCCTACATGCTCCTCCACCAGATGGCAGCACCCAACTCCCCCCAGTGGTTCAACACCGGTCTCCACCACCGCTACGGCATCTCAGGCCCGGAACAGGGTTTCTGGTACGTCGACCCCGAGACCGAAGAGCTCACCGCCTCCCCAGACTCCTACAGTCGCCCATCGCCGCACGCGTGCTTCATCCAGTCTGTCGATGACGATCTCGTCAACGCGGGAGGGATCATGGATCTGTGGGTTCGTGAGGCCCGGCTGTTCAAGTTCGGATCGGGAACGGGAACCAACTTCTCGAACATCCGTGCCGAGGGTGAGCCACTCTCGGGTGGTGGGAAGTCCTCAGGACTCATGTCGTTCCTCAAGGTCGGCGACAGGGCTGCAGGAGCCATCAAGTCCGGCGGCACGACCCGCCGTGCAGCCAAGATGGTGATCCTCGACGTCGACCACCCCGACATAGAGACGTTCGTACGGTGGAAGGCGGAGGAGGAGAAGAAGGTCAGGGCGCTCATCGCCGCCGGCTACACGTCCGACTTCAACGGAGAGGCATACGCAACGGTCTCGGGCCAGAACTCCAACAACACCATCCGCATGACCAACGAGTTCGTCCAGGCGGTTCTCGATGACGGCGAGTGGAACCTCACACGCCGTACCGATGGCGTGACCATGAAGACGGTACGGGCGCGGGATCTCTGGCGTCAGATCGCCCAAGCTGCATGGGAGTCCGCCGATCCCGGCGTCCAGTACCACTCGACGATCAACGAGTGGCACACAGCGCCCTCCGGAGGAGAGATCCGGGCATCCAACCCGTGCTCGGAGTACATGTTCCTCGACAACACGGCCTGTAACCTCGCGTCACTGAACCTCGGGACGTTCTACGACGACGAGACCGGCGCATTCGACCTCGACGACTACCAGTACGCGATCCGCCTGTGGACGACGGTGCTCGAGATCTCGGTGACGATGGCACAGTTCCCTTCGAGGGAGATCGCCCAGGGCTCATACGACTACCGCACACTCGGCCTCGGCTACGCCAACCTCGGTTCACTCCTCATGCGCATGGGTATCGCGTACGACTCCGATCGAGGCCGGGCGATCGCCGGAGCGCTCACCGCGATCCTCACCGGACGGGCGTACGCAACGTCCGCCGAGATGGCATCGGTCGTTGGGCCGTTCCCCCTCTACGAGGAGAACACCGAATCGATGCTGCGCGTCATGCAGAACCACCGCAGAGCCGCGTACGACGCCAACCAGTTCGAGTACGACAATGTGAGCCACACGGTGGTCGGGATCGACCAGCAGGTCTGCCCGCCAGATATGTTGCAAGAGGCACAAAGGGCCTGGGACACGGCAGTGGATCTCGGCAAGAAGCACGGGTACCGCAACGCTCAGGCAACGGTACTCGCCCCGACCGGAACCATTGGACTCCTCATGGACTGCGACACGACCGGCGTCGAGCCGGACTTCGCTCTCGTGAAGTTCAAGAAGCTGGCAGGCGGCGGGTACTTCAAGATCGCCAACCAGTCGATCACCCCGGCGCTCGCACGTCTCGGCTACGACGACGCGACGATCAGCGAGATCATCGACTACGTCGTTGGCACCATGAGCCTCGAGGACTCTCCGCACATCAACACGAGGACACTCCTCGCAAAGGGCTTCTCCCGCTCGGACATCGAGAGGATCGAAGTAACCCTTCCCGGTGTGTTCGAACTCGGGTTCGCTTTCAACCAGTGGACCCTCGGCGAGGAGACGATGCAACGGCTCGGCTTCACGGCAGAGGAGTACAACGGCCTCGGCTTCAACATGCTCGAGGCGCTCGGCTTCACGACGGCCGAGATCGCTGCAGCCAACGATGCGATCTGCGGTAGGCAGACGATCGAGGGAGCACCCGGCCTCAAGAGCGAGCATCTCCCTGTGTTCGACACCGCGAACAAGAACGGGAGGATCGGGAAGCGATACATCCACCACGCCGGGCACATCCGGATGATGGCTGCAGCACAGCCGTTCATCTCGGGTGCGATCTCCAAGACCATCAACATGCCGAACGAGGCGACCATCGAGGACATCGAAGAGTCGTACCAGATGTCCTGGGAACTCGGCCTCAAGGCAATGGCCCTGTACCGGGACGGCTCGAAGGCATCCCAGCCACTCTCGGCGACGTCGGATGAAGGCATCTCCGACGAAGAAACCGACGAGGTCACTGCCGCCATCGAGCGAGAGGTCGACGTCTTCTCAGGCTTGTTCACACCGGGGATGTCTCCGACCGAGGCGTACAAGAACGTTCCTCGTCCACGGTTCCTGCTCCCTGCTCGGCGTGCTGGATACACACAGGAGGCACGCATCGGCGGGCACAAAGTGTTCCTCCGCACAGGCGAGTACCCCGACGGAACGCTCGGTGAGGTCTTCCTCGATCTCGCAAAAGAGGGCGCGACGCTGCGCGGCATCCTGGGGTGCTTCGCGATAGCGGTGAGCAAGGGCCTGCAGTACGGTGTTCCGCTCGAGGAGTACGTCGATACGTTCACCTTCCAGACCTTCGAACCGAGGGGGATGGTCGAGGGACACCCGAACATCAAGATGGCGAACTCGATCATCGACTACGTGTTCCGCGCCCTCGGGGTCGAGTATCTCCACCGTGACGAGCTCGCCCAGGTTCCGCCGTTCCGCGACGACGACCTTCCCGAGCCACCCAAGGGCATCGCCGTCGACGCCGGGCTCCAGCTCGACCTGACGGAAGCCTCGATGGAGCAGGACATCGAAGCTCAGGTCTCCGCCGCGGCGTTCGTCGATGCCCCGTCGACCAACGGTGCATCCAACGGTGGTGTTCCCGCGCCGGTACCTGCGGTGGTGACTCACTCAGCGGCAGACGTTCAGACGGCAGCCGTCCAGGCGCTCCTCGCGGACAAGATGGGAGACGCTCCGCTGTGCGATACGTGCGGACACATCACGGTCCGCAACGGCTCGTGCTACCGCTGCCTCAACTGCGGCGACTCGAAAGGCTGCAGCTAACCCACAAACCCCATACCCAGGGTTGGAGAACCGGTATACGCCGCAGAGGGCCCACAGAACGAAGAGAGGGAGCGTGTCTGCGCTCCCTCTCTCGCTGTGCTCGACGATCGTGTCTAGGGGTACGCGACGAAACCTTCGGTTCGCTGTATCTCGCGGATGTACGAAAGGATCCGCGTGAAGTCCTCACGGGACACGCTCGGAAGTGCAGGCATGTCACCGAACTCGAAGTGGTGAGCCTTGACGCCGTTGATCACCGCCATGGCGAAAGATCCGTCGCCGTGGTGCTCGGGGTTGTAGATCACCGACCGATGTGGTGGTCCCACCGCTGTTCCCAAGAGATCTGATCCGTGGCATGCGGCGCACGTCGACTTGTACAGAACTTCCCCCTCGGCGACCAGCTGAGGATCCTGAACAGGGATGTCGAACTCGGTCTTTCCGGTCATCGGGTCACGGGGCAGCTCTAACGTTCCGGCATCTCCCCCGGCACCATCGCCGCCACTACCGAAGACGATGAACACCACAGCGATGACCGCCACCACGATTCCGAGGGGAACGAGATACTTCTTCATACGCGTGGCCTCATGGTCTAACGCGGTCCTTTCGGTGGGGTCATGCCTCGTGGCCGATCTCGAGTACAGGTCGTTGGAGCACCCACCCCGGGTGGGGTGAGGCCCCGTTATGATATCGTCCCAACGCCGAGAACTCACGAAGATCGGAACACCATGTCGACCACGACCGACACCTCGACGAGCGTGAACGTCCACGCTTGCTCCTGCTGCCGCCTCTGCAGCCTGGAGGAGGCATCCTCGCACGGCCACGGCGACGACTCCATGACGGGCCACGACGGACACGCTATGGCAAACTCGGCCACCGCGACGATGACCGATCATGACATGGCCGACGAGCACGCAGAGCACAAGGGTCACGGTGCTGGGAACAAACACGCAGACCATGGGCCCGACCACAACGGCCACGAAACGATGTTCCGCAAGCGTTTCTTCATCGCGACCGCACTCAGTGTGCCCGTCCTGTTCTGGAGCCAGACGATCCAGGGGTGGTTCAACTACTCGGCCCCGACGTTCCCCGGTTCCGAGCTGATCGTTCCGGTTGTCGCCACCTTCATCTTCATCTACGGCGGGTTCCCCTTCCTGTCCATGGCGACGTTCGAGTTGAGGAAACGTCAACCGGCGATGATGACGCTCATCTCCCTTGCGATCACCGTGGCGTACGGGTTCTCGATGCTCACGGTCTTCCTGCCAAGTATCGGGGAGGACTTCTTCTGGGAGCTCGTCACACTCATCGACATCATGCTCTTCGGCCACTGGATGGAGATGAAGAGCGTCCGGCAAGCCTCGGGCGCACTCGGAGCCCTTGCCAAACTCATGCCGGACACCGCAGACGTCGAGGCACCAGACGGTACGGTGACCACCATCCCAGCGAGCGAACTGGACCAGGGTCAGACGATCCTCATCCGTCCAGGTGCAAGCGTGCCCGCCGACGGCATCATCACCGATGGTGAGTCGGACTTCGATGAAGCGCTCATCACGGGAGAGTCACGACCCGTCAAGAAGAGCATCGATGCAACAGTGATTGCAGGCACGATCAACAGCGGTTCGGGAGCGGTGCGGGCGAAGGTCACAGCGACCGGCGACGACACGGCCCTTTCGGGAATCATGAAACTCGTCGCTGCCGCAGAGGCGAGCAAGTCACCAACACAGCTCCTGGCGGACCGGGCTGCGACCTTCCTCTTCTACGCCGCGGTGATCGCCGCGGCGTTGACCGCCCTCGTGTGGACGCTCATCTACGGCGGATTCGACGAGCGTACGATCGCGCGAGTCGTGACGGTGCTCGTTATCGCATGCCCGCATGCGCTCGGTCTCGCCATCCCTCTCGTCGTGTCCAACACGACGGCCATGGCGGCAGAGAACGGCATCCTGATCAGCAAGAGGGCCGCTATCGATACCGCAAGGGACCTGAACGTGGTCGTCTTCGACAAGACGGGAACGCTGACGACGGGCCAGATGGGCGTCGCCGAGATGGCAACCGTCGAAGGTGTCACGCCCGAGCGTGCTCTCGCCCTTGCTGCGGCCGTCGAAGGCGACTCCGAGCATCCAATGGCACGAGCGATTCGTGCCTCGGCCGACGAACGCGGCATCAACGTGCCGGCACCCGAGTCGTTCGAAGCGTTGAAAGGGCGCGGGGTGCGTGCAACCATCGACGGGTCGGACGTGTTCGTCGGCGGACCCCGTCTCATCGAGAGTCTCAAACTCGAGTTGCCACAGACCTTGGCCGAGTTCTCCAACGTGGCAGGGTCACGAGGCGAATCGGTCGTCTACGTCATCGACGGCACCACGCTGATCGGTGCAATCGCCATCTCGGACATCATCCGACCGGAGAGCTACACAGCGCTCAACGCCCTCGAGGAGCGCGGTATCAAGGTGGGGATGATCACCGGTGACAGCGATGACGTCGCCAGAGCCGTGGCCGAGGATCTCGGAATCGACATCGTGTTCTCCCAGGTACTCCCTGCGGACAAGGATGCGTACGTCTCCCAACTCCAGGAGAAGGGTGACAACGTGGGCATGGTCGGCGACGGGGTGAACGACGCACCGGCGCTCACGAGAGCAGATATCGGCATCGCCATCGGGAGCGGAACCGACGTTGCCGTCCAGGCGGCCGACCTCGTGCTCGTCAAGAGCGACCCGCGCGACGTCGTCAAGATCGTCAGGCTCTCTGCAGCCAGCATGCGCAAGCAACTTCAGAACATCTGGTGGGGCGCCGGCTACAACATCGTGATGGTCCCCCTCGCTATGGGGATCGCCGTGCCGCTCGGTTTCGACATGCCGCCGGCACTCGGAGCGGTGTTCATGTCGCTGAGCACCATCATCGTCGCGATCAACGCCCAGACCCTCCGCCGCGTCAACATCGAGGTCGACTGACCCACATCAGGCGTCTGGCGCCGAAATAGCTCGAATACGAGCCGTATCGGCGCCAGACGCCTGATGGTGTGGCGTACGATGGAGGGGAAACCACGGAGGGAGAACTGGTGAGCGACGAGTACGAGGAGCAGTTGGAAGCGTCATCGGTGTCCAACCGCAGGATCGTGAAGCTCATCGTTGCCGGCATCGTCGTCGCCGTCGCTGCGGTCTTCGTCTTCCAGAACACCGAAGAGACGAACGTCGAGTTTCTTTTCCTCTCGGGACGTGCCCCCCTCTACGTCATCATCGTGATCTCCATGGTGCTCGGCTCCCTACTCACCCTGGTTGCCCTCGGTCTTCGCCGTCGAAAGCGGCGCCGGAGCGAGCACTGAACACACGGTGAAGAAACCGTTTCCGTCAAAGATCGGCTCCGTTAGAGTCACCGTACGAAGCGCTCATCCAGAGCGGTGGAGGGACAGGCCCGTTGAAACCGCGGCAACCGACTCGTTCGGTGCCAATGCCTGATCGATGAGAGTCACCGAGCGGTTCGCGAGAATGGAGCCGCCATGGTGCGTGTAGCAGAACCTTCCGGTACCGGGATCCCACGGGTGAGCCCGTGAGCGAGTACCTCGACGCGGTGTCGCGACGTGTCGTCGTGTTCGACGGTGCAACCGGCACGTGGCTCCAGACCCAGAACCTCACCACAGACGACTTCGGGGGGCCCGATCTCGAAGGGTGCAACGAGATCCTGAGCATCACGAGGCCCGACGTGATCGAGGGGCTTCACCGCGCCTACCTCGATGTCGGTGCAGACGTTGTCGAAACGAACACGTTCGGCGCGTTCGGTGTCCCACTCGGTGAGTACGGCCTCGAGGACCGGGTATACGAGATCGCCGCCGCCGGCGCATCGATCGCGCGCAGGGTCACAGACGAGTACGACAACCGCTTCGTTGCCGGTTCGATCGGGCCCGGAACGAAGTTCCCGACGCTTGGACAAATCTGTTACGCGGACCTGCGCGACCATTTCGAGGTTGAAGCGGCAGGCCTCATCGACGGTGGGGTCGATCTCATCATCATCGAAACCCAGTTCGACCTCCTCGCGGTCAAGGCAGCAATGAATGGAGCCAGACGGGCGATGCGGTCGTCAGGACGTGACGTGCCACTCCAGACCCAGGTCACGATCGAGCTGACGGGAAGGATGCTCCCCGGCACCGAGATCGCGGCAGCCGTTGCGGTCATGGAGTCACTCGGTGCAGACGTCATCGGTATGAACTGTGCAACCGGGCCGGTCGAGATGTACGAGCCCGTACGCTATCTCACGCAGAGCGCCACGGTCCCCATCAGCATCATCCCGAACGCAGGGCTTCCCTCGGTGGTCGACGGCGAGATGCACTACGACCTCGGAGCCCACGAGATGGCCGAGCATCTCACGACCTTCGTCTCGGAGTACGGGGTGAGCATCGTCGGGGGATGTTGTGGCACGACTCCGCACTACATCGAGACGATCATCGATGCTGTTCGCGATCAGAAGCCCGCAGATCGGGTTCCCACACATACAGCAGCGGTGACATCGACGTACTCAGCCGTGCCGCTCGATCAGGAGACATCGTTCCTCATCATCGGTGAGCGCACGAACGCCAACGGATCGAAGGCGTTCCGTGAGGCAATGCTCGAAGGCGACATCGACGCGTGCGTTGCGATCGGCGAAGGCCAGGTCGCAGAAGGAGCACACCTCGTCGACCTGTGTGTCGACTACGTAGGGAGAGACGGGGTCGCCGACATCGACGCGCTCGCCCAGCGCTTCGCCACCGAAGTAACCGCTCCGATCGTCATCGACTCGACCGAGCCCGAGGTGATGCAGGCTGCCCTCGAGCGCATCGGCGGACGGTCTGTGCTCAACTCAGCGAACCTCGAGTCCGGCGACGGGGAGGGTTCTCGTCTCGACCGTGTGCTGTCACTCGCTCAGGAACACGGCGCTGCGGTCATCTGTCTGCTGATCGACGAGCGGGGCCAGGCCAGGGACCTAGAGTGGAAGATGGAAGTCGCACATCGCCTCCACGAGATCGCCACCACCCGGTACGGGCTCACCCCCGAGGACCTCATCTTCGATGCGCTGACCTTCCCGCTCTCCACCGGAGACGATGACCTTCGCGCCGACGCGATGGGGACGATCGAGGCGATCCGTCGTATCAAGGCGGAGCTTCCCGGCACGCACACCGTCCTCGGTGTCTCGAACGTCTCGTTCGGTCTGCGACCAGCAGCGAGACGGGTCCTCAACTCGGTGTTCCTCCACGAGTGCGTCGAGGCGGGCCTTGATGCAGCGATCATCCACGCGGGCAAGATCACCCCGCTCTCTCAGATCGACGAGCGGCACAGGACCATCTGTCTCGACCTCATCTACGACCGCCGGGCCGACGGCTACGACCCACTCGAAGCCCTGCTCGAAGCCTTCGCGACGGCGACCGAGATCTCGAGCAAGTTGGATCCGCTCGAAGGGCTCGATCTGGAACAGCGGATCGGGCAGCGGGTCATTACCGGCAACGCCGTGGGTCTCGAGGAGGATCTCGATGCGGCACTCGTCGACCACGAGGCGATCGCGATTATCAATGACCTCCTTCTCGAAGGGATGAAGACCGTCGGCGAGCTCTTTGGTACGGGAGAGATGCAGCTTCCCTTCGTGCTTCGCTCCGCACAGACCATGAAGACAGCAGTCCGCTACCTCGAGCCACATCTCGATCGTATCGATGCAGCCGACCGCGGGTCGATCGTCCTCGCAACCGTTTCGGGGGACGTTCACGACATCGGGAAGAACCTCGTCGACATCATCCTGTCGAACAACGGCTACCGGGTACACAACCTCGGTATCAAGATCTCGATCGCAGAGATGATCGAGGCACTCGAGGAACACAACGCCGACGCCATTGGGATGAGCGGCCTCCTGGTCAAGAGCACGCTCGTCATGCGAGACAACCTCGACGAGCTCACCAGGCGGGGACTCGACCGTGTTCCTGTGCTCCTCGGTGGCGCCGCGCTCACCCGAACCTACGTCGAGGAGGACCTCGCCGCCCGCTACGAAGGACCTCTCGTGTACGGCAAGGACGCGTTCGCCGGACTCGCCGCGATGCAGTGGCTGACTGGAGACGGCCCGAAGCCTGAAGCCCCGAAGCGTTTCCTCCCGAAGTCCGATCGCGTGGCACCCGAGCCCCCGAAAGCGCCGGATCGGTCACCGACGGTCACGATCGACGAGCCCATTCCCGATGCACCGTTCCACGGCTCGCGGATCGTCAAGGGAGTCGAACTCGATGAGATCGCTCGGTATCTCAACACGACGGCACTGCTGCGCAACCAGTGGCAGTACCGACCGGAGAACGGCGAGAGCGACGCCGAGTTCAAGGAACGCCTCATGCCGGAGCTGCGCAGACGACTCGCATCGGCGCGAGCAGACGACCTCCTGCATCCCCAGGCGGTCTACGGCTACTTCCCTGCCAACGCCGACGGCAACGATCTCGTGATCTGGACCGACACCGATCGCACGGCCGAGCGTGCTCGCTTCTCGTTCCCCCGCCAGCTCGACGATCCGTGGCTGTGCATCGCGGACTACTTCCGTCCGATGGATTCCGATGAGGTCGACGTCGCTGCGTTCCACATCGTGACGATGGGCCCCGCGATCTCGCAGCGCACCGCCGAACTGTTCGCCGAGGACCGCTACGAGGAGTACCTCAAGCTCCACGGCATCGGTGTCGAGATGACCGAGGCTCTCGCCGAGTACTGGCACGCCAGGATCCGCGCTGAGATGGGGATCGGGGACGGTGACGACCCGACGATCCGTGGCCTGTTCCGCCAGCGGTATCAGGGCGGTCGCTACTCGTGGGGCTACCCGGCGTGCCCAGACCTCGAGGACAACCTGACCGTTGCACGTCTCCTCGACGCAGAGCGCGTCGGCATCGAGGTCGGGCCCGAGACCGGCTTCCAGTACCAGCCGGAGCAGACAACCTCGGCCGTGATCTGTCACCACTCACAGGCGAAGTACTTCATCGCGCGTACACCGAGAGAGCTCCGCCACACAGACTGACATCGGCCACTCGCTCGGCCGCCTCCTCGAAATATCGATCCACGGGCTCGAAACCCCCTTCAGGTTCGCACCACTTCCCGTGATACGCCGGCAAGGAATCTGGAGTCACGTATCGTTGGATCAAGACGAGAACGGGGGTTCATGTGGACTGGTCGAGTCCACTTGGCAGGTTCCTGAAGCTGAATCTCGGACCGATATTGGTGGCGATCACGATCTGGGTGTGGTCGGCCGCGCGCAGTGACGACATGACCTTCGCATCGGGCTGGCTCATAGGAACCCTCATCTATTCATTGGTGAGCGGGGTGCGGATCCTCCTCCGTAGGGGTTCGATCCGGTAGGACCGAGCGACGACCAGCGCTCCGAGCATCACCCTCGTGAGCGTTGCACGAGTTCGAGCAGAGGACTCAGGGATGCCTCCGAATACGTGGGCGAAACGCCGTTGGCCGTTGGCATCCCGATGCGGTTGTGCCAGTAGACCGGCATTCCCAACGCTGCGGCGCCCGGAATGTCTGGCGCTGAGCCTGCAACGAACAGTGTCCTGGTCGGGTCGGTTCCGAGCACTTCGAGAGCCATGGCGTACGGCTCCGGGCGCGGCTTGTAGTACCCCGCCTCTTGCGCAGTGACGACCGCGTCGAAACCGATGAAGACCGACTGCGCCGCGGCGCGGCCGAGCCGAACCGAGCAGTTCGTCACGGTGGCGAGCTTGACCGTCTTGGCAAGCCCTTGGAGAAGGGCTCCCACCTCCGGCCATGGCTCCAACTCTGCCCACCGAGCGATGAGGATTCGTGCCTTGTCGGGGGCTATCGATGCATCGTTCGCGGCCTCAGCAACGAGTTCTTCGTAGGGCCGATATCGCCCGGCACCGTACGTGAGTGCCAGGTAGGAGTGGCGCCACTCCAGACCGGCCTTACGAGTCCCGGCAACACTGCTCCACAACGTCCAGGAATCGATGAGCGCGGTCAAAAGATCGAACACGATGGCGACGTAGAGACCGCCACGCGGACAGCTAGGACTCGAGATGCCACAGCTCCCGGTAGTAGCGGATTCGCTCAACATCGGGCTCAACCCCGTACGCATCGAACAGATCCTTTTGATAGCCCTCTCCGAAGTTCCAATCGAGGCTCAAGGATGCAATCGCCAGATCGGCCCACCGATCACCGACTGCAAGATCGCCAAAGTCGACATTGCCCGTCCACTCGCCTGCCGTGGAGATGAGCGTATTGGGAGCGCACGCATCACCGTGCACGAGCACCGGATCGTCCAACGGAGGGCGCCGACCGAGCGACTCGGAAGTGCAGCCGACCCAAACCTCCTGATTCCAGCTTGGTGGGAAGTCACCAATATCGATCGAATGGATAGCTTTTAGGCCCTCAGCGATCGCGTTGATGGCTTCCGGGCGACGTGCTCGCCACTCGTCACCAACAGCCGGGTCGCCGGGAATCGCCTCCGTGATGAGCCACTGTGCCTCATCGTCGCTGCCATAAGCGACAACTCGGGGGGCGGGATGTCGCCCGGCTATCCACTCGAGGCGGACACGCTCGCACTCGAGGTCGATTCCTGTGCGACGAGGATTCCACTTCATAAACCGGTCGCCAATCTGAAACGTCAACCCTCCGAGTTCGTTGCGCCAGACGAGGTCAGCAGTACCACCGTCGGCCAAGGCGGCGACGATATCGGGGACCGGATCATCCCCAAGTGTGTGGAATTTGGCGAAATGCCGAAAGTCTCCGGGTTCTGTCATGCAATGCGACAGCCTAGGCAACGCAGGCATCGGGGCCAGCGCACCAACGCTACGGAACTGGCACGTCTCACAGTCCGATGGCTCATCAATCAGGTACCTATGCCCCTCGGCATCTCTGGATATCGCGTGGCTACAGCCAGTACGTTCGCGGTGGTCTCGGACCGGGCCCGCGCCGGATCGCTAGAGTTCTCCGCTGTGTAGCAACCAGGAGAGAGTCCGTGATCATGCGTACCTGGCGAGGCTGGACCCGCCACGAGGACACCGATGCCTACGCCGAGTACATCCTCGGTACCGGCATCGTCGAGTACATGGCAACGCCGGGGAACCAGGGCGCGTACATCGTCAGTCGCCCGGACGGCGACCGTACCGAGTTCCTGACGATCAGCTTCTGGGACAGTCGAGAGTCGATCGTCGCCTTCGCTGGAGACGACATCGACCGCGCTGTGTTCTATCCCGAAGATGACCGATACCTCATCGACCGAGAGACCAAGGTCAGACACTTCACCGTCCACTGATCCACGCGACATATCGGCACCTGTGCGTGGCGAGGCGCAACGAGATCATGACCCTTTGCGATCTGCTGTCTACGTCATCCGGTAGGTGTCGGGGGTTGGTTTGACAGGGCGGTCGAGCCAGAGGGGCCGCCGGAGTCCTCCCGGTCCCGGGGCGGCCTTGGTCATCTCGAGCCATCGTTTGTAGATCTCGTGGCTCTTCGTGGTGTCGACGACCACGTCACCGTACCGATCGCCCGGCTGGGCCTTGACGATCCGTACCCGCTGATGCCACGCGTGCATGCCTGAGATCGGGTCCGGGTGCACGGGGAAGGCCAGGTTCTGGTTCACGCCCGGATCACGCCACCAGATCCTCTCGGAGTCGGGGTCATCGGACGTGAACGGCTCGATGCCCTTCAACTGCCGGAGCCTCCACTGCCCGTCATCGAGTTGCTCGACGTTCACGAGGGCCGACGACCATCGCTCGTTGCCCTTCTCATCGTCGAGACGCCACCGCCCGAGGTGGTGTGATGCTGCAACGACACCGGGACGGATGCCCTCGGTCGGCCAGGCACGCATCACGAAGTGCCCGGTCTCCGTCTCGATCCGGACCATGTCTGCAGTAACGAGACCGAGTTCGTCTGCATCGTTCGCATTGATCCACAGTGGATGCCCGTGGCTGATCTCGTAGAGGTACTTCGCGTTCCCGGACCTGGTGTGGATCAGTGTCGGGAGGCGGAAGATCGGCACGAGGATGCGCTCGGTGCCATCGAGGTCCATGTCTCTCCAGTACACGTGGGTCCTCTGGTACCCGGGGATCGCCTCGTCGCGCCACCCCCACTCGTCCATCGTCTGGGAGTACCACTCGAGCTTGCGGCTCGGCGACTTGAAGCCCGCAACGACCTCACCATCGATCGAGATACCGACCGGTACGCCGCCCTTCGTTGCAATACCGTGCTCACCGACCTCTGCCCCCTCGACCGGGTGCTCGTTGACCTGATACACGTCACGCTCGATCTCGACGGCTCCGAAGCGTCGCATGTACTCGAGGGGTGTCAGCCCACGCTCGGCTGCCTTTTCGGGAAGGCCTGGCACCGAGTTGTCGAACATCCATCCGTAGTACTCATCGACGGAGATGGGGCGACTCGGATCGTTTGGGGACTCGAACCACTTGCGGATACCGAGCGATCCGTCCGGATCGATCTTCCACGACAGGTCGATCCAGAACTCGGTCTCCTCCCACACCTCGCCCGGATTGGTCTCGTAGGTGCGCTCGATCTTCCTGCCGTCACGTTCGGCGGCGACCCGCAGTACTGGCTGGCGGAACCCGAGCCACTTGGCTGCGTGCGTCTCGTAGCTGTGCGTGTCGTGACGCTCGGCCGCAACACCCATCGGAAGCACGTAGTCGGCGAACCACGCCGTCTCGGACCACGTCGGTGTCAACGCCACATGCAGACCGACCTTGTCCTCGTCCTTCAACACCTCGAGCCAGGTAAACCCATCGGGGTTGGTCCAGATGGGGTTGTAGACCCGGGTGAAGTAGACGTCGAGCTTTCCGCGCCCCTCCTTGAGGAAGTGTGGCAACAGGATGCTCATCTCGTGATGGGCAAGCGGGTACTCCTTGGGCCACAGCATCTCGTTCCATCGGCTGTGCGGTGGCGGCATGTTCCAATGCTGGGGCTTGAACTTGACCCACCCCGATGGCGACAGTCCACCCTTGGTGCCGACGGAGCCGGTGAGCACATGAAGGAACTGAAGCGTTCTTGCACCCTGCCAGCCGTGCAGGTTGCCCGAGCCGACGGATCGCCAGGTATGGGACGAGAACGCGTGACCCGCATCGGCAACAGCACGTGCGACGATCTCGATCTGACCTTCCTGGAGACCGCACTCCTCGGTCGCCCACTCGGGCGTGTACTGCGTGTACTCCTCTTTGAGCACCTCGATGAACTCGCGGTACGTCGGGGGCCGACCGGGGTACCGGTGGGTCATCGAGTCCTTCCAGTTCACCCAGCGCTCCATGAATTCGTGGTCGACGGCGTCCCACTCGAGGAGCAGACGGGCGATCGCAAGCAACATCGCAGGCTCCGTGCCCGGCCAGCATGAGAGCCAGTAGTCCGACATCGACGCCGTGTTGGACAGGCGGGGGTCGACGGTAGCGATCTTGGCCCCAGCCTGTTTCGCCTCCATGATGCGCTGAGCGTGCGGGTTGAAGTAGTGCCCCGTCTCGAGGTGCGCAGAGAGCAGGAGGATGAACCTGGCATTGGCGAAGTCCGCTGACGGACGGTCGTACCCGGACCACATGGCGTACCCGACCCTGGCACCTGATGAGCAGATGTTGGTGTGGCTGTTGTGCCCGTCGACATCCCACGCTTTGAGCGTGCGGTCCATGAAGCCGTCCTCGCCGGGACGACCGACGTGGTACATGATCTCGTCGTTGCGACCCTCACGGATCGCGGTGCCCATCCGGGAGCCGATATCGGTAAGGGCGTCCTCCCACGAGACCCGTTCCCATTCGCCACTCCCACGTTCACCGACCCGTTTGAGGGGGTACAGGATGCGCTCCGGGTCATCGACCTGGTTGATCGTTGCAGGACCCTTGGCACAGTTTCGCCCACGGGAACCCGGGTGCTCGGGGTTGCCCTCGAAGCGCCTGATCGTCCCGGACTCCTTGTCGATGTACGCAAGAAGACCGCACGCCGACTCGCAGTTGAAGCACGTCGTTGGAACGAGGCGGTAGGTGTTCTTCACCCGTTGGGGCCAGGCACCCGCGTCGTACTCCTCCCAATCGTCCCATCGCTCGACGGGCGGGTAGCTCGTGAGCTCGCCGTCGGGAACGAGGCGGGGAATGTCGTTGTCGGTCATCACGGGTACCTCATGTCAACGGAACACTCTGTCCGGCTTTGACGAACGCGTCGTCGACCATCCACACCCCGACCATCGCAACGATTCCGCCGGCGGCTCCGATCACCGGCGGTGTTCCGAGAAGCACGGCGATGGCCGCGGCGGCGGGACTCAGGACACTGAAGACCAGGCCGACGCGGTACTCGAAGGCGAAGGCACCTTGCGTCATATGGTGGAACGCAGCAGCGGCATCCGCTCCGTGCTTCGCACGGGCTTCGAGCGCCGCGACGGTCCCCAACCCGACCGCTCCGATGAGCATCGTCCATGTGAACGCTGCGGTGCCCACCGGGAGAGTCTGGGAAACGAGCACAGCGGACGATACGGAGGCGGCTCTGGTTACGGATACGAGCGAGGCGAGCAGCGAGATCCCGCCGCCAACGGCGAACGCAGCGGCGACCATGTGCCATACGAGCAACGGACTGTTCCACAGCGTGCGGCCCTTGGCCTGGGCGAAGAGCAAAGCCGTGTACCCGGCCGTTGCGAGACCGATGATCGCCGCGATCCAGACCGAGACCGTCGCGACACTCTCGAGCTGAGCGACACCAGCCAGGAACCACACACCGAACGCTGATGCCTGAGCCGTGAGGATCCAAGTGCCCCGCACGAGCCACGACGAGGGATTCCCCTTCGTCAGGAGGAAGTAGAAGCGGTCGGGACGTTTGAGATCCCAGATCAGCAAGACACCGGTCACGCCGAGGAGTAGGCCGCCGAGCAGCGGGGCTCCGGCACGCATCCACATCGACTCGAGGGAAGCGCCGAACAACAACGCCATCGCTGCGGCGATCGCGATCCCCGCCGAGATGGCCTTCGTGAGGAAGTAGCTCGACACCCTCCATCCCCACGGCATCGGGAAGTCGTTGGCGTAGACCACGCGCGGATGCCCTGCATCGTCTTGCACCCGCCGCGACGGGGTGTCTGTGTCGGCGCCAGAGGTGAGGTCCACGTCGAGCCACGAGTTCTCGATCCCTGCCGGGTCGCGCCAGATGCCACCGTCGTTGGATCGTGTTGCGGCCAGCGGCTCGACGTTGGCCATCTCGACACCCTTGTACCAGAGGTTCGGGCTCGTACCACGCTCGACCGCTCGCTGGGTGAGGTCACCCGCTGCCACCATCACCGCGATCTTGCTCGCCGGATCCTCGAGATCGCCGGCAACGATCGCCTGCTCGGGACACACGACAACACAGGCGGGCTGAAGCCCGATCTCGACCCGGTGAACGCAGTAGTTGCACTTCTGGGCGGTGTGATCGTGCGGGTCGATGTAGAGGGCGTCGTACGGGCAAGCCTGCATACAGGACTTGCAGCCGATACAGATACTGGTATCGAAGTCGACGATGCCGTCCGTACGCTTGTGGAGCGCAGACGTCGGACAGATGGTGACACACGGTGCATCGGTGCAGTGGTTGCACCGCATGATTGAGAACGAACGCTTCGTGTCGGGCCACATACCGGATTCGACGTACTTGACCCAGGTACGGTTTACGCCGAGGGGAACCTGATGCTCGGTCTTGCACGCGACTGTACATGCATGACATCCGATGCACGCCGTCTGGTCGATTACGAATCCGTAGCGCACGATCTTCTTCCGCCCTCCCGTGGCGTCACTCTACGCGCTCAGACTCCATCGCGGCGAGTGTTCATCGGACGGCTCGCCATGGGATGCCCACCGGACACGAGAGGTTCAGACCTCGTCGGTCCACTCCCCGGCATGCTCTACGAGGTGCATCGATACCTCGTGGACCCGGTCGAAAACCTCACAGAACGAGTCCTGACGGAACATGAGATCGACGAGGGATCGCTTCACGACACCTACGACCGAGAGCCGACGATCCTCAGATGACGAGAGAGCCCCCATCGACTCCACGGAGCTGACCTCGATCGGCAAGTCGATGCCCCCGATCCCTGCCAGTTCGGCTGAGAGCATGATGAGGTCCGGTGGTCGCTCGAGGGGCGGAAGCGACCAGTTGAAAAAGAACGTGACGGTGTACGTGTCATTGTCGTCGTCGGGAACGTCATCGGTTTCATTGAGGGCATCTTCGAACTGCAACAGCAGGCGGGGCTCGACATCGACCGCGATGTGGAGGTCGAGAGGGCCCGTGCACGCGTCGGCAGGGTGGACGTCGATCTCCCACGACTGACGCAGGGTGTACGTCTCGATGAAGTGGCGTTCATCGTGGACATGGAACCCGTGTTCGAGCGCGTGGTCCTTGAGATAGGTGATCGTCGACGCGAGATCGACCGGCATCAGGCGACCTCCTCCACGTGGATCTCGATCCCGCCGAGAACAGCGGTCGCGTCGATAAGCAACAGCGGCGCATCGTCATCCTGCACATCGGGATCAGTCATGTTGTCGATCCCACCGACGAACTCATGGGACATCACTTCGACACGCCACCCTGGAGGCACGATTACATCGATCCCGCCGAGCACGGCGTGCAGGATGATCGTCGCACCATTGCCGATGGCTGCGCCGACGAGATCGAGTTCGACACCTCCAAAGAGTGCGAGCACCCGACCCTCTCGGAGGTTCTCCGCTTCGCTCTCGAAAACTTGGCCCGACATTGCAGCAACGATCGAGAACTCGTTGTTCGTCTCATCGCCGTAAACGGGAACGACCTTGCGAACAAGGAGGGCACTCGCCACCGCGGCGACGGTGGCACCAAGCCATACGATGAGGATGTTCTTCAACGACCACATGGGCTGAACCTAGCGGTCAGCGACGGCCAATGGTCCGGGTCAGGCGATCGGCGACGGGGAGTGCACATCTGCGAGGCCGATGCGCTGGACGGTGGCGACAGCAGCGACCACAACCACGACGCCGAGCCACTGAACAGGGGCAAGTTGTTGTCCAAGGATCACTGCTGCAGTGACCGCTGCGATAGCGGGCTCGGCCGTAGCCACGACACCCACGATCCCCGACGCCACCATTCGTAACGCCTGGAACTCGATGATGAAGGGAAGCGCCGTGCCGAAGACACCGATGATCAGGAGATCACGCCACGCCGCTGCAGGCACGTCCGTCGGGAACGTCCACGGCGGGAGAACCACGATCCATAGGACCGATGCGAAGAGGAACCCCCACACCGCGATCTGCAGTGGCTTGTACGACTCGCCGAGGTACTCGCCGTAGAGCAGGTACGCCGCGAACAAGACGGCGGACGCGAGACCTGAGGCGACTCCCAACACATCTGAAGCCTCGAGTGCCCACGCCTTCGTCACCATGCCGACACCGGTCACCGCGCCGACTGCAGCGACCCAGACGAACGGACTCACGTGGTGGCCTCGCACCACCCGCATCCAGATGAGCACCATGATCGGTGCGAGGAACTGGATGGTCGCTCCCGGCCCGACGCCGAGAAGGTCGAGAGCCCAGTAGAAAGTCACGTTGACAAGTGCGAGGTTCACACCGAGCAGCACGAACTTCCACAGCTGTGGCGGCACCGAGAACGTCCGGCGTACCAGGGCGTAGGGCAGCAGCACGAGCACGGTGACCACGGCACGGATCTGGGACACGTACGCAGGGGGGACGATGTCGAACACACCTCCGGCGATCGCGCCGGTGACGCCCCAGAGCGCTGCGGTGAGGAGCGCCAGCAGCGCGCCACGTGTTGCACGAGATCCGATCATCGTCGGACTCTACGACTCACCGGGAACCCAGGAATTCGCTCCAACACCGGTCCATCACTCTGTGAGGACCGTTTCGAACCCCGTTACTTGCATCGAGTGCAACCGATCGGGGTCCTACGGGGTTCTCTAGGGTGTGACCACCATGACCCTTCCCGACCGTGCCGAGATACCCAGGATGCTCGTCGACGACCTCGACGAAGGATTCTCCCTCATGGTGCACGTGTTTCAGCCCGGTATCTACTCGGGCGCATACCGACTGACACGCCACCCCCAGGATGCTCAGGAAGTTGCCCAGGACACGTTCGTGCGTGCCTACCTGGCGCTCGAACGATACGACTCGGAGCGTATCGCCTCCCTCCAGGTGCGGCCATGGCTGTGGACGATCGCCCTCAACCTCTGCCGGAATCGGGCTACCCGAGCCAAGCCGACCACCCCCCTAGCATCGGAGGATCTCGTGGCGACAACGGATGAGGAGCCATTCGATCATGCGGGATGGAATGCTCGGTTAGCACTCCTCCCCGGACCGCAACGCACAGCCGTCGTCCTGCGACACGTTGCCGACCTTCCAATCGGTGAGATCGTCGCTATCACCGAACGGCCCGAGGGCACGGTGAAGACCGATATCTCGCGGGGCCTCACGCGACTTCGAAAGATCCTCGAGATGGAGGAGACGATATGAACGACATCGAGGCAGCGCTGCGATCGCTGCGGACCGAGCCACCGAAGGGTCTCGAGACGGCGACCCTCTTCGGTGCCGGAACGCTCGATCGTTTGGCGACGGTCGACAGCCCGTTCGGGTCGGTGTGGGTGGCGTGGAGCACCCGTGGCGTGACGGGACTCACCCCGCGCTTTGCCTGTGAGACGGTGGATGACTTCCTGGAGAGCCATCGCCGAGATGCATACCCGGTAGATGCGCTCCCTCGTGATCTCGAGGGCTCCATCGAGGATGCTCTGATGAGCGGGGCGACAATGAGCGTTCCCATCGATCTACGTGGCCTCGCAGGATTCCAACGCTCGGTGCTCTCAACGTGCCTCACGATCGAACCGGGGACGATCCGGTCGTACGGTTGGATCGCTGAGCAACTCGAGAACCCCGGATCCGTTCGAGCCGTCGGCACGGCGCTCGGACGCAACCCAATCCCCCTGATCATCCCGTGTCACCGCGTCGTGCGCTCCGACGGTGCCATCGGTAACTACGCCTTCGGCACCGAGATGAAACGACAGCTCCTCGTCCGCGAAGGAGCGATCCTCACCTAGCCAGCCGTGCGGCCACACCAAGTACCAAGAGGATGCGCGGATAGGGAACATCCGTTCTCCGTTTGCCGTCTACCGACGACTCACAGGCACCCAGAAACAGTCAGGGTTTCCGACTGTGAACTGTGATCTGTGAACTGTCAACTCACCGACCGCTCCCTATCCACTGATCTTCCAAGTACCAGATACCGAGTACCAAGTACCCTTCCCTCATGGACATCATCGAGACCATTCGCGCATCGGTCATCGGCGCAGAGCACGTCGTCCCCGGCCCGTTCGGACCCCGGCGCGTCACCTATGCCGACTACACGGCGTCGGGCCGCTCACTCGGCTTCATCGAGGACTACATCCGCGACGTGGTGATGCCGCTCTACGCCAACACGCACACCGAGTCGTCGGGAACGGGCCTCCAAACATCCCGGTTCCGTGAGGATGCTCGCGAGATCATCCGGGAGTGTGTCAACGCGTCCGATGAACATGCAGTGCTCTTCGTTGGATCGGGCTGCACGGGCGCGATCGACCGGATCATCCGTGTCCTCGGACTGACGATTCCGCGTCCCCTCGACGACCGCTACCACTTCACCGACATGATCCCCGAGTCGGAACGACCCATCGTGTTCATCGGTCCGTTCGAGCACCACTCCAACGAACTGCCGTGGCGGGAGTCGATCGCCCAGGTCGTCAAGATCGGCGAGGATCGAGACGGTCATATCGACCAGGAACAACTCGAAGCCGAACTCAACCGGTACAAGGATCACCCGATGCTGATCGGGTCGTTCTCCGCGGCATCGAACGTCACCGGCATCCTCTCCGACACACACGGGGTGAGCAGCCTGCTCCACCGATACGGCGCACTGTCGTTCTGGGACTTTGCTGCGGCGGCCCCGTACGTCGGGATCGACATGACGCCACCGGACCGGCCCGATGCCTACAAGGACGCCATCTTCATCTCGGCACACAAGCTCATCGGAGGCCCCGGGACCCCGGGGCTGCTCATCGCACGCAAGGATCTCTTCACGAACCCTGTGCCAGGCATGCCGGGTGGTGGAACGGTGGCGTTCGTTCGACCGGACTCACACGAGTACCTCGCAGACATCGAGCACCGTGAAGAAGGGGGCACGCCTGCGATCATCGAGTCGATACGTGCAGGCTTGGTCTTTCAACTCAAGGAAGCGGTCGGCTCGGAGCGCATCCGCTCCCTCGAGGAAGCGTTCATCGAGAAGGCGATCACGTTGTGGCAAGCGAACCCGAACATCGAGATCCTCGGAAACCCGGACGCCGACCGCCTCTCCATCGTGTCGTTCGTCGTCAAGCATGAGGGCCAGTACCTGCATCACAATTTCATCGTGTCGCTCCTCAACGACCTCTTCGGGATCCAATCGCGTGGAGGATGTTCCTGTGCCGGACCCTACGGCCACGCCCTCCTGGGGATCGATGCAGAGCACTCAGAGGAGATCGCCGACGAGGTCATCCTCGGATGCGAGGGGATCAAGCCCGGGTGGATCAGGGTCAACCTCAACTACTTCATCTCCGAGACCGTGTTCGACTTCATCGTCGAAGCTGTGAACCTGATCGCTACGTTCGGTTGGAAGCTTCTTCCCTGGTACCGGTTCGACGTCGAGACTGCAGGTTGGGAACACGTCGATGGTCGTGGCCAGACGCCGTTCTCCCTTTTCGACATCGACTACTCGGGGGGCTTCCTCGCCTACGACGCAGCGCCGGAGCGTGCGAGTGACTACGAACTCGCTTCCTACATCGACGAGGCCCGTTCGCTGTTCGAGTCGATCGACCCATCCACGGGTCCCATCGCGGACCCACTCCAGGCAACCGCCTCCTTCGAGGATCTTCGCTGGTTCCTGCTGCCCGACGAGGTACGCAGCGGTGAGTGAACCAGCACCTGGATGGTTCACCACGGCGTTGGCCGACGTGCCGACACAGTACGAGGTCGAGGTCGAAGG